>JBGSPG010000098.1:0-6849 GCA_041738725.1 Saccharimonadales bacterium (SeqCode) | reverse complement strand
GATTAAGCTAAATCACTATGGCATAAGTTACTACTGTAATGACCTTAAGACTGAAATAGATTATATACAAAAGCTCGTGGGTAACGACGAGCTATACGAAGAAGATTCGGTAGTCTCCTCAACAAAATGGCTATTTATTGGTAACACAAATAAATATAATGAGCCCTTATTTGAGTTGGTTTTAAACGAGAGACAAAAACCAACCCTCTCAAGTTGGGCTCCCCACTTTCAGATAGACATAGACACTACGTTAGCCTTGGAGGAACTTAAGGGCATTATCGTAAAATACTTCGGAGACGACTGGATTAAATGGAGTATCGACATTGAGGGGTTAGGCACCCCACTAGTTATGGGTCGGTTATGTAGTTTCGATGGCCTGAAGGTCTATCTGGGCATCGGAACGAATAAGAGGAACAGAGAGTGGCACAGAAAAAATGGCCTGCGACGCTTGTAAATTTGTGGCGTAACGCTCCCCGATTATTTCAGGTTGATTAGTTACCGATCTTGTTACAAATTCGGCCAGCCCTACAATTCTACCCTGCAGCTTTAAACACGCTATTCAATAAATGGTTTTTAAGATATTCCAGCCTTCCCAATAAGGGGCACTTTTAACGTACTTCTTTGGATTAAGCTTTATATCAGTCTTTATATGATCCGGATCAAACCAGGCTGCAGCTTCTACCTCTGAATCCTGAAGAACAATATCTTTTTCTAAATCTAAATCGGCATGTAAAAAATAAGGCATTATGAAATAGTTGCAGTGTGCATTGGGCGAAATCTTTGGGAGCTCATGGAATGAGAACCCCCTAAGGCCAAGCTCTTCTTCAGCCTCTTTATATATATTCGACTGATACGTCTCTGTGGCCTCATTCGTACCGGCTACTGCCGGGCTCCAACAGCCTGGGTCAACTTTTTTATCAAATTTTCGTTGAGCTAAAAGTATTTCCCCTCTCGAGTTTTCTATCCACAAAACCGAGACTCGGTAAATGTCGTTTTGTGTTATTTCGTCTCGTTCCTTCAAGCCAATAACTTGATCATGCTCATCAACAACAATTACTTTTGACATGTACGTATTATAGCAAGGTACTCACTCTAATTTCATCTTCGCTGAGCAGGTTGGTTGATTCCCACGCAAAAACCCCACTTCCGTGGGGTTCTAACGTGGTAGCAGCGACCCTCCTTTGCCGAGGCTTCGGAGGACAGGCTGGAATTCTTTAGTCAAGTTGCAGATACCATGCAAAAACCCCACTTTCGTGGGGTCCTCGCATGGTAGCAGCGACTGGAATTGAACCAGTGACCTTAGGCTTATGAGTCCTACGCTCTAACCAACTGAGCTACGCTGCCTCATTGGCACGGAGTTATCCGTGCCAGTGCTCAAAACATCACATCATACGACATGATTGTATCTTTCGACACAAAAAAGATTGATCGCATCGTTGGGTATTATGCCATTGATGCGATCAATACTATAGCAGATTTTACCCCTGTAGGGTAGACCTGCTAGTCTTTTGGCCAAAAGAGGTCCTAGCTAAGATGGTATATATTTCACTACTATCTTTTTAGGTTTACTCATAAATGAGTGCTCCTTCTTTTGGTTAATGTTGTGTTTGTTGTATGTGTGACGTCGTATAACAACATATGTATATTAGCATAAGCTTGTTCTTTTGTCAATAGACGGACACTCTTGGGTATAGACAGGGGTATTAATACGGCGTATAGTTGTAAGTAAGCATAACCAAAAATAGATATATGTTTCATATTCATACTACAACTCGCAAAAAAACAACGCCTCACTGGGATAACCTGTTTGTAACAGAAGTACCTAGCAAGCGTGTTGTACACGCATCTCATACAACTGCGTACGACCGACATGATCTTGCTTCGAGCATATATCATGCTTGTATGAAGTCATTCGGCTATGTAGGCGAAGCCGAGCTTACCGCAGTAGAAGTCTGTAAACGTGTTGAAGCATGGCTAGTTGATAAAGAGGAAGTTACTCGTGCGGACATTAAACGGCAGGCCGCCAAAGCGCTACAGCTGTACAACCCGCGTGCAGCCTATGAATATCTACCTACTAAAGAATACGCGGTTGTAGAGGACGCTTATGGCTTCGTACGATTATGATGTAATGGTTATCGGTAGCGGTGCTGGCGGTAGCGTTACTGCTCAGCAAATCGTTAAAAGTGGTAAGAGTGTCGCTATAGTTGAAGCAGGTAAACTGGGTGGTGAAGTTTTAAATTACAGTAGTATTCCTACGAAAGCTTTGCTTCAATCTGCATCTATTTACGAGGCTGCAAAGCGTGGCAGCACGTTTGGCATCAGGGGCAGCACAGTTGGCTACAACTACCCTACCGTTAAGGCCTGGAAGGATGCCGTCTGTAGAAAAACCAGTCTTGAATATAGCCAAGAATACTACACAGACCAAGGTATCAGCGTTATTGCAGGCCGCGCATTTTTTATTGACCCACACACTATAACTGTTGGCACGGCGCGGTTTACTGCACGGAGCTTTGTAATTGCAACCGGTTCAGATTTGGTAGCACCAGAAATTACTGGACTTTTCACAAGTGGCTACTTAACCTACAGAGAAGTTATTAACCTGAATCGCCCGCCCAAATCAGTTGCAATTATCGGCGGCGGCACGGCAGGCTGCGAATTTGCACAGCTACTGGCAATATTTGGCTCTAAGGTAACCTTAATTGAAGCTTCTTCTCGATTAATAGGTGAAGAAGAGCCAGAGATTTCTACTTTGCTTGAAAAACGTTTTACAAAAGAATACGGAATCACCGTTCTACTCAATACCTCTGTTGAGACAGTCACCAAACTTGGGCTCAAGCGTAAATTAGCACTAAAAAAAGGGACTAAAGCCGCGCAAATTGGGGTTGATGAGCTTATTGTTACAACTGGAAAACTGGCAGCAGTAGATATTGGCCTAGAAAATGCAGGCGTTCGGTACAAAGAGGGGCAAATTTATACTGATAGGTTCCAGAAAACTTCAGCAAAACATATTTTTGCAGTTGGTGATTGTGCCGGACCGTATAACTACACGCATACAGCAGCGTATCAGGGGCAAATTGTTGCACATAACATTGTGCACCCTAAATCGCCTGTTGTGGCAAAGTATTCTGCAATTCCCCGCACAATCTTTACGACCCCTCAGGTTGCCGCTACCGGCCTCACTGAAGCTCAGCTGAAAGATAGAGGCAGGAGCTACCGAGCAGTGACCGTCCCGATTAGAATTATTGCCAAGTCTGCAACGACAAACTTTACCGATGGTTTTGTAAAAATCCTCGCTAGTAAAAATACAGGCGCACTACTCGGCGCTACGGTTGTCTGCCCCGAAGCAAGCGAAGTTATACATGAACTGACACTCGCAGTTCAGTACAACTTAACTGCTCAGCAAGTCGCACACACAGTACACGCATTTGGTACATGGTCTGAAGCCGTCCGCGTAGCATGCGCAAAGCTTTCTAAAGCCTAAGAAGCTGGTGCCGAGAATTAAGTACTAGGTACTTGGGTAAAATTAGTTACTTATTTTGGCGGTGTGTTCGTGCGATGGTAAAAACATGGAAATTCTTGCTGTACGTCATGGGCTCTCTGAAGCCAACAATAAAGATTCACTTGCGTTTGGTAGCACCGAAGCGCCCTTGATGGAGCTCGGGAAAGATCAAGCAAAAAACCTTGGTGAGAATCTGAATGAGGTTCACGCTATTGATTGTTCTACACAAGAAGTTGCGGTCTCCAAGTTATGGCGTACATGGGAAACAGCATTTTACGCTGGCTTCACAGAAATACATACCAACCCCCTACTGAACGAAGCCACATTAGATCTAACCCCAAAGGAATTACATTATGCACTTGAAAACAAACAAATACCCTGGACAGCAATTAGATCAGCGGAAGCGATTCTCGATACTCCACCCCAACAAGGAATCTGGATTACGCACGGATTAGTTATAGCTGGACTCTGCGAAGTACTCGGGGTTGAAAAAGACAAGCGATTCATCCCAAAGTTCTGTGAAATCAGAAAAATTACACTATGATTATGTTTATATTTATGATATAATAACATTATGGAAAGTAATCCTACACCTAGACTAACTGAGGCTAGTATTCATGGTAATACGGCGGAAGTTACATATGTTGAAACTCAAACTGTTAAAGATGGTGTTGAGTGCGATGTTTATACTATCGCCGATGATGAAACTATGGATCTTGCTGTAGTAAGAGTTCAGCCTGGTCACACAACCCCGCTACAGCTGGTTAAGTCAGGTGTGCGAACTACCGAAATATTTGCGTCTGGTAACGGATCGTTAAAAGTCACTAAACCCGACGGAATAACGGTTGAGCATGCATTCACAAAAGACTCTGAGCCGTGTGCTATTGATGTAAATGTTGGCGATACCATGCAGTGGACTGCGGGCAACGAAGAAGAATTAGAATTTTACGAAATCTGTATACCCCCTTACGAGGATGGCAGATTTCTGGACCTTGATTAGCTGATTATTGTCTATTGGATCCGCCAGCTGGCGGATGACAAACCCAAGTACCTACTACCTATCACCCAATCCCTAACATGCTTATGCTCGCATATTTTAAGAATGTGTTTTATAATGAGCTCACGCAGTCAGTACGTGTATGGTTCGTTAGTAATCTCGGTACCTTAGTTACGTTACATGGTCGAACTGCAGTAGTTTAAACAAAGGATACATACACAACAATGGCATATCGACTATTTGTAGGTGGCCTACCATTCAGCACAACAAGTGAAGAACTTGAACAAATGTTTGCTGTTCATGGTACGGTTGCATCAGCTCGTGTTATTACTGATCGTGAAACTCAGCGTTCTAAGGGCTTCGGCTTCGTAGAATTCGAGAATGACGATGAAGGTAAAGCAGCTGAAAAAGCTCTTAATGGTTCTGACCTTGGTGGCCGTTCTCTAACGGTTAACGAAGCACGTCCACAAGAGGATCGTCCTCGTCGTGATAACAACGGCGGTGGCGGTGGCAACGGTGGCGGATCATTCCGTCAGCGCAGCTGGTAATTTATTACCACTTTAAAAAGACTCCCTCCGGGGAGTCTTTTTAGTTACCCAAGTTGTAATCCAGGATCAACGTCAGGACGACAGAGACTACATTTGGTTTTGACCATCGAAGAGAGCCGAAAGGGATTCGCCACTGAAGATTGCTTCGATTGCTGATGCAATTAACGGTGCGATTGGGAGTGTTACAATCTTTGAAGTATGTTCATCTGCCTTTAACGGGAGAGTGTCAGTTGCAACAACGCTCGTGAAGGCTGATTCTTCTATCCGCTTAAGGGCTGGGTCAGAAAATATTCCGTGGGTAGTTACGCCGTAAACCTGTTTGGCGCCGTTTTCTGCCAGCAGGTCAGCCGCAGCGCAGATTGTACCGGCAGTATCTACCATGTCATCTATAATTACGCAGATTTTATCTTTCACTTCACCAATAAGATATTTTGCCTCAACGGTATTACGTTTTTTAGTAGAACGATTCTTGTGAATAATTGCCATACTGCACCCGAGTACACTCGAGTAGCGCTCGGCAGATTTTGCCCGGCCGGCATCTGGTGGAACAATCACTAGATCTTCACTCTTAAAATTATCATGCACATACTTCTTTAGTATTGGCATAGCGATTAAATGGTCGAACGGACCATTGAAGAAGCCTTGTGCTTGGCCAGAATGTAGATCTACACTCATTATTCTGTCTGCGCCCGCCGTAGCGAGCATGTCTACAATCAGCCGAGCAGAAATAGGTTCACGCCCACCAGCTTTGCGGTCTTGCCGTGCGTAGCCTAGGAATGGGCACACAGCCGTGATAGAACGAGCATCTGCCCGTTTAGCTGCGTCAATCATAATTACCTGTTCTAGAATTGATTCGTTCACGTTTTTACCGTGAGACTGGAAGATGAATACATCATCGCTTCGAACTGATTCTGAGAGTTTGCAGTAAATCTCTCCATTAGCAAAATTACTGAGTTCAATCGGAGTTACATCTATACCAAGTGCCTCAGCCACTTGCTGTGCAAGTGCTGGGTGAGTCCTCCCACTGATAATCTGCATGTTTCGTTTTGCTACTGGAATCATTACGTACTTAGTGTAGCACGGTGATTAGTACTCAAATGTGAATTTGTTTTTACAAAAATTTTAAATCCTAGTAGCGGGCTTTAATGACACCGAACAAGATGATGCTTGAGGCAATTCCACACATACCTGCAATTATCAGCAACAGGGTACTCTGACCGGTACTCGCAAGTGAAGATGTAGCCGGTTTTGTATACGGAGATTCATAGGCTCCAGAATCAAAGGCTGAGCCTTGAGGACGGGATGCTTGCCTGGCATCTGTCGTGAGACCAACTACGGTTACACCAGAGTCTATGGCTGGGGAGCCTTGGAGGAGTGGGATGGTTGGTACGAAGCCGCCATTGTCTGAGAGTGGGCCGAGGGTTGAACTTAGGGTGGCAAGGTTATTCTGGTCGGTAGGGTCAGACAGGTAGGGTGAGCAAGTAGTACCATCTGTTAGGTTACCACCGTTGGAGGTTATGTTGCTAGTGACACTACCTGCAGATGAACCGCCGCCAAGCAGAGGAGCAGCGTCAGCAACAATTTCACAGCTTGCAGCTCCGCTCGCGAGTACATTGTTGGTACTATTGGCTACAATAGTAGCATTATCGCCACCGCCAAGTGCAGCCCCAGCCAAAAGGATACCAGCTGAATTGCCGAGGAAGCCTGCAGAACCCGAAATATTGGAGATCGTATTATTCTGCAAATCTAGATTGATTGATGATGACCCGCCATTAACTGCAGCGATTGCGACCAAACCATATACA
>JBGSPG010000097.1:0-2691 GCA_041738725.1 Saccharimonadales bacterium (SeqCode) | reverse complement strand
TCGTCTGTCTTGTCATTCTCAGCTCGACTGGGAATCTAGGTCTTCAATTCATATTTTCCCTCATCCGCCTAGGCGGATAAGCTAAAAACTTTCATCATGACATCAACCACTCGATGTATCTCCGATCACTCCAAAATGCAGCAGAACAATGACAAGCATTTTTGCATATAGTTTCTACGCTAAGGATGCAAAAAAAGTTCTGCTTGTATTCACTTCTCCGTGATCTACAATACTTCGGGTGCTTACTGAATGACTAGGAGGGGAAGTTAACTATTGTCTACTGGATCCCGGATCGGAGTCCGGGATGACAGGTCACAAGACCCATGTACTAATTCTTCATACCCTGCCAAATTCGAGAGAACTCGAATTTGAGCACTGAGAGTGGTAGGCTATAGGGGATGATACGTAAAACAAAAAATCGGATACTTCGGAAGCTGTTTCATAAACAGGGCGTGATGAGTGTTGCTGAACTGCAGCCAGCACGTGACTATATTGCAGGTTTTTGGAAGCACCTAAAACGTACAAATATAGTCAGCAAAGACACCTTAATTGGTGTACCTCACCCCTATTTAGTTCCTTCGTATGATCCAAACTCTACCTTCACGTTTGATGAAATGTATTACTGGGATTCGTATTTTATGGTCCAGGGGATGCTGAAAGATCAAAAGAACAAAGAGTTGGTTACCGGTATACTAGATAATCTATTTCATTTGATTGATCAGTACGGGATGGTGCCAAATGCTAATAAAACCTTTTTATTAGCCCATTCACAGCCGCCACTTCTAACTAGTTTTATATTTGACGTCTATGAGGCGTATTCACTAGATAAACGCTGGTTTGAGCAGGCAATTAAATACGCAAAAAAAGAATACGAAACAGTTTGGATGGGTACTCAGAAGCCATATGATCACTTGGTGCATAAAGGGCTTAGCCGGTATTACGACATTAATGTAGTACATGATCTTGCAGAGGCAGAGAGCGGCTGGGACATGACCACACGATTTGGGCGAAAATGCTTGGATTATCTCCCAATCGACCTAAACGTGTACCTATATAAGTACGAATCTGACTTTGAAAAAGCCGCAGAGCTACTTAATAAACCAGAAGAGGCGAAGCAGTGGCATGCTAAAGCTCTGAAACGCAAAAAAACTATAAACGAACTTATGTGGAGTGATCGCCGGGCATCATTCTTTGATTACAACTACAAGAAGGAGAGTCAGAGTCAGGTTGCTTCTTTGGCGGCGTACACGACACTGTGGGCTGGGCTTGCCACAAAAGAACAGGCAGTAAAACTCGTAAAAGATTTGAATAGGTTTGAATTCAAAGGAGGTCTGGCCACGACTGAAGATTCTGCGCTGCAGTTGATACTTTCTCAGAAGACTGCAGCACAGTGGGCGTACCCTAACGGCTGGGCCCCACTTCACTTTTTTGTAGTACTGGGGCTAGAACGTTACGGTTACCACAAAGAGGCAGAGCGAATCGCCAAAAAGTTGCTTAAAACAAACCTCAATTGGTTTACAATGCACGGTGAGTTTTTAGAGAAGTACAATGTTGTTGATCCAGATAAACCTCCAGTAGAAGGCTTATATCCATCTCAAACTGGATTCGGGTGGACAAACGCAGTTTTTGAACGCTTTTGCCAGGATTATATTGATGATAAAAGCTGACCAACCGACTATTTTTGGTGACGGGTTGAGGGTGGGTATATCATCACGCGAAGATGGTCAAATGCAGCATGGCTGGGTGGAGCAAGATGACGCAGTAACTGCAAACAGGCGGAAGTTCATTGAAGCGAGTGGACTTACAATTGAGCAATCTACACTCGTAAGGGTACAGTACGCTGATGATGCGAGCTACGATCAGATCGTGACAGTAACCAAGACTGATGCTGGTATGGGAATGTATACAAAAGAAGGCACCGTGGCAGATTGTTTAGTTACAACTACAAAGAATCTCGGCCTTTTCTTACCTATAGCAGACTGCGGCGCAACGGTAGTCTATGATCCTAGTAATAAAGTTCTAGCTCTCGCTCACCTTGGGCGCCATAGCACGGTTGCAAACCTGGCTCATAAACTGGTAAATCATTTGGTGGATACCTATCAAACCAAGCCATCAGCCCTAAAGATTTGGGTGAGTCCAAGTATTAGTGCGGAACACTATATTTTAGAGTATGCAGATTTTGCAAATGGCAATCCTGACTGGGACTCACACTGTACGACTATTGATGGAAGATATGCAGTAAATGTGACGGGGTACAATCTTAGCCAGTTTATTAGTGCAGGCGTATTGGCGCAGAAGATCCAGGTATCTGAGGTGGATACGGCGGCGAGTAACGATTATTGGTCACATCATCAGCAGAAGAATGTTCGCGGCCAACAAGCACCGCCACGCTTTGCTGTTGTAGCCGCGCTCAAGTAGCCCTCAGGTTTACTATAATTTAATTTCTTAGTGTTTGATAATACCCTAGTGGTACCGGCAGATGTAGCGGCTAATTTTAGAAGAAATAGTGATTTCAAGAATGATAGAAAATTGATTTCATCAGATGTGATATGATTGATACATCATGAGCAAGACATATTACTACGTTACAACCTCAATACCATACGCCAGTGGTAACCCGCATATTGGTAATACCTTCGATTCACTCTATGGTGATGTTGTAGCACGTTATCACAAGCAGCAAGGTGACGA
>JBGSPG010000086.1:0-3412 GCA_041738725.1 Saccharimonadales bacterium (SeqCode) | reverse complement strand
TCCGACCAGTCTGCTATTGATGAGAGCGAACAAAAAATCCATACACTTGTTTGGGTCGACGAGCCTGATGTTCTAAATAGTCTTGTGCCTGATCACCAAAAACAGGTCTGGCAGTTGTTGCAAAACGAGACGGCACTTACTGGACATGGTCGACTGATTAACTCGGGTGAATTTGATGGTCAAGAATCAAGTGAAGCCGGTCAGAAGATAGTAGATTTATTACTACAACAGGGTAGAGCAACTGAGAAAGTTAACTACAAAATGCGCGATTGGTCTGTGAGCAGACAGCGCTATTGGGGTGCACCGATCCCGATTGTTAATTGTGATGACTGTGGTCCGGTGCTATTACCCGATGATGCGTTACCTGTTATTCTTCCCGAACTAACAGATTTTCAACCGAGTGGTGACGGCCGAAGCGCACTTGCACGAGCGGCTGATTGGCTGAAGGTCGATTGCCCGGAATGTGGTAAACCGGCTGAGCGAGAGACCGATACACTCGATACGTATATATGTAGCAGCTGGTACATGTACCGTTATTTTGATCCGCGTAATCAACAAAAGATATTTGAAACCGATGTTGTAAATAAATGGGCACCAGTCGACTTCTATAATGGTGGTGACCACGCCACGGCTCACCTGTTGTATGCACGTTTTATTGCCCGGTTCTTTACAAAAATTGGCATTGTCGATAACCCAGAGCCATTTAAGCAGATGCTATTTAACGGTAAGGTTATGGCAAGTGACGGAAGTGCATTCTCTAAAACAAAAGGGAATGGCCCTGATCCGCTCGAAATTATTAACAGCGGCTACGGTGCAGATGCACTCAGAACATACCTGATGTTTGCCGCACCGCTAGAATTTAATAGTAGATGGGATCCGCAGGGTGTGCCCGGTACACATCGGTTCTTGGTAAGACTTTGGAACTTGGTTCAAGAATATCAAGAAGTAGAATCGGGTGACGTATCAGATTCAGACAAAAAATCACTACTCCTAGCAACACATAAAATGATTAAAAAAGTCACACTTGATATTGAAGAAAATAGATACAATACAGCGATTGCTGCAATTATGGGTGGTTTGAATGATTTATACAGACTTAAAAATAAAACGTTTGTGCAGTGTGATGAGTGGCAGGCTGCGCTGGAGGCAATCATAGCCTGTATTGCGCCGTTTGCGCCGCATATTACAGATGAGCTCTGGCAACAGCTTGGACACAGCTCTACAATTCAGCATGACAGTTGGCCAAAATATGATGAAAAACACCTTATATCAGATGTAGTAAAGATTGTCGTTCAGGTAAACGGCAAAGTGAGAGACACCGTAGAAGTCCCCGCTGGTAGCGATCAGCAAGTCGTTGCTGATGCAGCAAAGCAACAAGAAAAGGTCGCTGGCTACATCACCGACACTCAAATTAAAAAGATTATATTTGTTCCAAACAAGCTGATTAACTTCGTGGTGTAATTTTAAGCTGATACCATCCGTTGCGTTCAGTGCTTATTTACGATATAATAGCCGTTAAGACATATCAGATATAAACCCCGAAGGAGTCATTTTTAATGGGTAAACCAAAGAAGCAAACTAGCAAACGTAAAAAAGGGCTGAGACGAAGCCATATTGTTCTTGACCTTGCACGTAAAGTGAACGGTAAGAGTCCAATTAAAATTTACACAACAAAGCGTGAGAGCGCAAAAAAAGTTAAAAGTACTGAAACTAAATAGTTAACAGTAGTCAAAGTGACTACGCACATTGCAAAAGGGTAGTAGAAAATGAATAGAGCAGCTCTACATACTACAAATTTATATAGCGGTCGAACTCTCCATAGAGGATCTTTTTAATGGCATCTAATCGACACCTCGGCCGTATTGTTGCGCTTCAGACGTTATACGAATATGACTTTCGTTCGCGCAGTGGCGATATTCCTGAATTAGATGAACTTATTGAACGTCACCTTTCACGCTACACAGATACAATTGATGATCTTGCGTTCGTAGAAGGTTTAATTAGAGGTGTTATTACCGGTGCCGATGAGCTTGATGCACAGATTCAACCACTTGCACCAGATTGGCCACTTGCGCAGATTGCTCGGATTGACCACGTCATACTCCGCCTCGCTTTTTATGAGCTATTTGAGCTTAAAGATTCACAGATTCCACCAAAAGTTACCATTAATGAGGCCGTTGAACTTGCCAAGAGTTTTGGAGCTGACAAATCAAGTAAGTTCATTAACGGAGTACTTGGTAGTGCATGGCGTAAGGCTCACCCAGAAGATACATCTTCACCAAAGCCAGAAAAAATACCCGCACCAGATGTTGTTGATGATACTCAGGCCAAACAGGCTGACCAAGCCACTGAGACGTCAGATATATCTGAGCCAGAGAAGGAAGTCAAATCATGAAGCCTGCACAACCATTCAACTCATTCAAAAAGTACTTCAAGCGCAAGCCTGCTATTCAAGATATTCTGCGTGAAACCACTGCTGGTGGCGTAGTCTTTAGGCGAGATAAAGATGGTCAGGTAGAAATTCTTCTAGCTCAAGATGCCAAAGACCGTTGGACTATTCCAAAAGGGCACATTGAACCAGGTGAGACACCACGTCAAACTGCCGAGCGCGAAATTAATGAAGAAACTGGCCTTAAAGAGATGGACGTTTTAAATCATCTGGGTAAAACACAGTTCCGCTACCGGCGTCAGAACAGCCTAGTACTCATGACTATGCACGTATTTTTAGTACGAGCTAAAGGTGATAGCGATAAGCTCGTTAAAGAAGAGTGGATGAACGGCATTGCGTGGTTCCCTTTTAATGAAGCGCTCGATAAAATTGAGTATGAAGGAATAGAAAAACTGATGCTACTTGGTAGTAAGCAGATCAGACAGAATAAATTATAAGAAGGAGATTGAATTGAGGCTATGGAGTATGGCTCCCGTAACAGGTACTATGCTCGATAACCGCAGCTCAGAAAAAGATTTATGACAACAGATACAACACCATACCAAGATTTTGCACAAGCAACACTCGGTGTAACATTTAACGACCCGACACTACTTGTTACCGCGTTTACACACCGTAGTTATGTAAATGAACACAAGAAGACGGCAGATACTCACAACGAACGGCTTGAATTTTTGGGTGATGCAGTTTTGGAGCTAGCAGTAACGCGGCACCTCTATAGTACCTACACTGAACCTGAAGGTATTTTAACTAATTGGCGCAGTGCGCTTGTTCGTACAGAAAGTATTGGAGCAGCTGCCACACGACTTGAGTTTGAGGCAATGTTGCGCCTGTCTAGGGGTGAAAAACGCGGTTCTGACAGAGCTCGTCAGCAAATTCTAGCAAATAGTTTTGAGGCCGTAATTGGCGCAATCTATTTAGATCAAGGCTATGACGCTGCAGAAGAGTTTATTGCGAAGAATA
>JBGSPG010000085.1:0-12388 GCA_041738725.1 Saccharimonadales bacterium (SeqCode) | reverse complement strand
CGTTACTTGCTGAAACACTTCGCGAGAAGTATGAGACGGTGCTTCCTGGCTATCATCTCAACAAAAAACACTGGAATACGGTGTTATGCACGGGCCAGGTGCCCGAAGACGAACTCCATTCATTTATAGATCTTTCGTATCACTTAGTGGCATCAGGTCTGACTCAGGTAGAACAAGAACAGATTGGTTTGTAACTTACTTACTTTTATCTAAGATATCGGCGATAGACTGATAATCAACCTGCGCGGTTACAACGGTTTGCCGTGAATCGCCAGATTTAAAGTAGGGTTTTACCTGTATCAATGAACGCTGGGCGGAAACTACCTTGGTTTCAAGCGCACTTATTAGTTCTGAGTCGATTGTGTTGTTTGTAACCGCAGCGTCAAGCGTTTTCTGCGTTGCGCCATCTAATTTAGGATTGTTGGAGAATTTTTGTTTTGTGTCATACGTCTTTTGGTATAAAATACCGAGGTTTTGGTAATTACCCCTGAGGAGAATTTTTGTGAGGGCGACATTATTTTGAATCGGGACGTTTTGAATACTGGCTTCATATTCTTCAATAGCAGCAAGTGCTGAGCCTGTTTGGTTCATGACATTAAGTAAATCTTGCTGACCGCCAGGTTTTTTACCACCGCCAAATATAAGTAGCGCAAGTACAAGTAGAAGCAGACCAATGCCACCGAACATCAACATAGACGTCTTCCTTCGGTCTTGCCCCGGTTGAGGAATTTCGTATGGGTCGGGGTTTTGTGGTTGCCCAAATTGAGGTAACTTCATATCTATATTTAAGCATAACAGATATACAAATCCTATATTTGCTAGGTTGATTATGCTGATGCTTATGATTCGACACCATATAACCTATAATTGTCTGTATGGATGCAAAGGATGAGGTTAAGCGGAGGCTTTCGGTTGAAGAGGTAGTTGGTGATTACCTTGAACTTAAGCGTGCCGGCCGTAATTTTAAGGGGCTCTCGCCGTTCAGTTCTGAACGGACGCCGAGTTTTATGGTCAGCCCAGAAAAACAGATTTGGCACGACTTCTCCTCTAACAAAGGCGGAGACATTTTCAGTTTTGTCATGGAGGTTGAAGGTGTCGACTTTCGGGAAGCACTCGAGATTCTGGCTCGGAAGGCAAACGTAGACCTTTCTCAGTATAAAACTGGTGATGGTACAACTGGAAAACTTAAAAAAAGATTATTAGAGGCGCATGTCTTGGCGGCTCAGTTCTACCATGTGTGTCTTTCACGTAAACCAGAAGCTCTTGCATATATAAAAGACAACCGCGGTTTCACACCAGAAACTATTCGTGCGTGGCAACTTGGGTATTCGCCTGAAGACGGGACATCTTTATACGCTTTCTTAAGTAAACGCGGATTTACAGAAACTGAGCTTTCAAAAGCTGGTCTTATTACCAAACGTCGAACTGGTTGGTCAGATATGTTCAGGGGTAGAATAATGATTCCGCTTGCTGACGGGCAGGGGAATGTAGTTGGGTTTACGGCTCGGCTTCTCAGGGATGATAAAAATGCGCCGAAGTATTTTAATACGCCGCAAAGCTTAATATATGACAAAGGCCGGCAGGTGTTTGGTCTACACCATGCAAAAGAGGCAATCAGAAAAGCCGATTTTGCAGTTTTGGTTGAAGGTAACCTAGATGTTATTGCCTCTCACCAGGTTGGAGTGGCAAATGTGGTGGCATGTGCCGGAACGGCAATGACGGCAGATCATTTACGGAGTTTGAGCCGTTTAACAATCAATCTGCGGCTTGCATTTGATAGTGACCAGGCAGGAATTAATGCAACTGAACGAGCGATTGGAATTGCTCAGGATGTTGGGGTGAATTTATTGGTTGTTAGTATGCCGGAAGGTATTAAAGACCCGGATGAACTCATCCAGGCCGGAGCAGAGCGATGGATGCAGGTTGTAGAGGGCGCAGAGGATGCTGTCAGCTGGACGCTTGGGCGGTACGCTCATACATACGATAAGTCTACTGCTGAAGGTAAAAAACAGCTTTCTTCGAAGGCACTTGGTGTAATTATAAAAATACAAGATCCGGTAGAGCGAGAGCATCATATTAAAAAATTAGCAGACGAGCTCGGTACTTCAGTTTCGTCGTTAAACACTAAACTTCAACAGACGAATATTGCCAAAAAACCGCTCAAACAAACACAAGCTGTGGCCGCCTCACCAGATGATACTGTCTACGAAGATGACTTTTTGGCGCTTAACTGTCTGTACCCTGATACTCGCGAGAGTCTTCGTCCGCTGGAGGCGATTTTGTTTGCATCTGAACGCAGGAGAGCAGTGTTTTCGGCACTGCAGACTATGAATCATACCGTGCGTTTAGACGAAGAAGAGGCGCAGCGGTTGCATCTTGAGGTGGATTATGTAAAAATACTACTATTAACCGCTGAAGAAAAGTACTTAGACTTTAGCCCTGCTGCACTGACAGCAGAATCAATGGCATTAGCGCGGCGAATTCTAAAAACCGGTCAAAACAAAGTAAAAGAAGAACTCACTGCAGAGATTCGCAGGGCGGAAGCCAGTGGTGAATCTGAAACTGCAGCAAAACTTCTCGAACAGTACCAGAAATTAATTCGTAAGGAGTAGCACACGTGCCTAGAAAAGATACTAAAGCAAGCAAGAACGTAAAAGCTACAAAAACAACTAAAGTCCCGACTGAAGATCAGCTGGTGTTATTGGTTGAGCTTGAAAAAAAGCTGGTAGAAAAAGCCAAGAAGCAGGGTTCTATTTTAGAACAGCAAGAAGTTTTAGACGCTGTTGAAGAGACAGGACTTTACGAGCACCTTGATGACATTTATTCAAAGCTAGCAAAAGCAAAAGTTGCCGTGACAACCAAAGATGAGCCTGATGAGAAGGACATTTGGGAAACTACTGAAGAAGAGGAAGAAGAAGTTGTGCAAGATACAAGCTATCTTGATGACATCTCTGATGACTCTGTCCGATTATACCTGCGAGAAATCGGTAAAATCCCACTTCTAACTGCGGAGCAAGAACTAACGCTGGCAAACAGAGTTGTTGCTGGTGACAAGAAGGCAAAAGACGAAATGGCTGAGGCAAACATGCGCCTTGTAGTTTCAATTGCAAAGCGCTACTCAGGCCGTGGGCTCGACTTCCTTGATCTTATTCAAGAAGGTAATACTGGTTTGCTTCGTGCTGTTGAAAAGTTTGATCCGAGTAAAGGATTTAAATTTTCTACCTATGCTACGTGGTGGATTCGCCAGGCTATTACACGTGCAATCGCTGACCAGGCACGTGTTATTCGTATTCCGGTACACATGGTTGAAACTATTAACAAACTACTCCGTACGCAGCGCCGTATGACGCAGGAACTCAACCGTGAGCCAACTATTGATGAACTTGCAAAAGAGCTAGAGATGGAACCTGAGAAGATTGAGTACGTCATGAAGATTAAGCAGGATGTGAACTCACTTGATGCTGCTGTCCGTGATGACGAAGAAGATTCAGTGCTCGGTGACTTTATTGAAGACGAAGACACGAAGAGTCCTGATGAGACTGCTACAGAGCAGCTTCTGAAGGAGCAGGTGCAGGGGATTTTAGAATCCGCACTTTCTGAACGAGAGCTTAAAATCGTACGAATGCGATTTGGTCTTGAAGATGGTAAAAATCACACACTTGAAGAAGTTGGTCATGAATTTGCTGTAACCAGAGAACGTATCCGACAGATTGAAGCAAAAGCACTCGCCAAGCTACGTAAACACAAGGATGCTAAAAAACTGTATGAGTACCTCAGCTGACCCACTAATATTTGGACTTGCTGGTACATTTGCTTCTGGCAAAGATAGCCTGGCGCGTCACCTTGAAGAAAAGTACAACATCAAACACATCTCTACGGGTGACATTGTTCGTACTTATGCGCAGCAGAAGTACGGCTCTATAGAACGACCAGTCTTGTACAAAATGGCGAATGAACTGCGTGAAACCAAAGGTCCGGGGATTCTGAGTAAGTTAGCACTTGAGCAGTACGAATCGTATAAAGAGAGCTACCCAGGTGGGGTGTGTGTCAGTGGTTTTCGGGCATGGGAAGAGGCGGCGGAGGTAAAAAAGCAGGGTGGAATAATCATTTTTACTGACTCACCGGTGAAGACACGCTATATTCGTACGATATCTCGTGCTCGAGATGACGAAAAGTTCAACACATTTGAAGAGTTTCAAGCTCGAGAACGTAAAGAAAACGGCGAAGTGAACAGTGAATTTAGTATCGCTGGTATTAAACCACGCGCTGATATTGTACTCGATAACGACTCTAATCTTGAGGAATTTTTAACTCAGTCGGTTCATGCGCTCGGACTTGTTTAGTGGAAGCGAATGAGTATCCGAGAGACGAGCTAACCGATCCACTTGACTGGCAGAAGCGTGCTCAATGTAAAAATTACCCACCAAGTGCATTCTTTCCATCAGATGGCGCTGGCGTAGTGGCTGCGCGTATAATATGCGAAGAATGTGCCGTAAAGAGCCCTTGCCTTGAATACGCACTTGCCAACAGAATTGAGCACGGTGTGTGGGGTGGCAAGTCAGAACGCGAACGACGCCGTATTTTGAAGAGTCGCAGACAACAGCAGGAGTAGCGTATACTAGTAGCTATGAGTGAGAGAAAGAAGCTGGCAATTATTGACGGGAAGTCAGTTTTCTATCGGGGTTATTATGCAATGCCTAATCTTACAGCGGCTGACGGCACACCCACAGGAGGCGTATATGGTTTTGCGACGCTCGCGATTCAGCTTATGAAGCAGTTGAAGCCAGATTACGTTGCAGTCGCGTGGGATAAGCCTAAGACTAACATTCGTTCACGTCTAAAAATTTATCCAAAGTATAAAGCCGGCCGGAAGCCACCACCAGAAGATTTTTATGCTCAGATTCCCGTGCTGCACGAGCTACTCGGGGCACTGGGCTGGCCGCTGTATGAACTTGATGATTATGAAGCCGATGATATTATGGCTACTCTTGCCAAACAAGCAGACGATCTTGGTGTTGAAACTGAACTCGTGACGAGCGACCTTGATGCACTGCAGGCGATTAGTGATTTAACACACGTGTATATTCTGAAGAAAGGGCTTACTAATATTGAGCGATTTCACCCGGAAAGTTTTCAAGAAAAGTACGGTATACGTGTTGATCAATTCCTAGATCTTAAAAGTCTTAAAGGTGATAGTTCAGACAACATCCCGGGTGTGCCAGGAATTGGCGAAAAAACTGCTACGCAGCTACTGCATCAGTACGAAACACTCGATGGCATTTATGAGAACATAGCCTTAATAAAAGATACGACGGCCAAGAAGCTTGAGGCCGGTAAAGAGTCGGCCTATATGAGCAAAGAAATCGCCACCTTATGGACCGATGCACCAGTTACGTTTAATGAGGCCGAACTTGATGGCAGTAAAATTGACGTGAAGGCACTAAAAGATCTTCTTGAAAAGTTAGAATTTAGAACATTGATTCGGCAGTTACCAGATTATCTTAAGGATAGGGGAGATGGTAGTTCTGCAGATGATTTTACGAGTGAATATCAGACGCATGATTCAGTTGCAGTCAGCGTTGTAAAAGATGGAGTACTCAATATTGCATCTGATACCGTGCTCATGCAGGCATATTGCACAGGAGCGCACGGTAAAGACGTTGTTTGGTTACTTGTTAGTGACAATAAGGCGCGCGCCTCTTTGGTACCTACCGCTGAATTAACAAAGCCGCAACTCAATACACTGCTTAGTTCGCTCTCAAATAAAAAAGTTATTGGGCATGATACCAAGCAGCTTCTAAAAGTATTTCTTCAAAATGGTGTTGAGCCGCCGGAGGTTGCCCATGATGTTCATTTGGGTGCGTTTTTACTCAATCCGTTACTTCGTAGCCAAGACTTAGGTAGTTTACTCGACAAGGCTTTCGGTTTCGGTAGCGGTATAGATAGTGCAACGTCAGAAACCTTTCCTGAGTTTGCCGAGCATATTACAACCGGTATATGGTCATTGACTGCGCGGCAACAGACCGAGTTCGAACAGTACCCTAAATTTAAACAACTTGCCCACGATATTGAGTGGCCAATAGTTACGGTGCTTGCCCGAATGGAAGTCGAAGGTATTGAGCTCGACTCTAAGTATTTGAACGAAATGTCTGCAGAATTCGAAGGAATTATTTCTGACATTGAACAAGAAATTTACGGTCATGCCGATCAAGAATTCAATATTAGCTCTCCGGCACAGCTCTCTAAAATTTTATTTGAAGACATGGAGTTGCCGACCAAGGGAATCAAAAAAGGTAAGACGGCGTACTCAACTGCCGCAGGCGAGCTTGATAAGCTCAGGTTCATCCACCCAATTATTAACTTGATTACACAGTACCGCGAATACACAAAACTGAAGTCAACTTATGTTGATGCTCTGCCAAAACTGGTAGATGAACACTCGCGTTTGCACACCACATTTAACCTCACGATTGCACAGACGGGTAGGCTGTCTAGCACTGATCCAAACTTACAAAACATTCCGGTCCGTACAGAAATTGGTAAAAAAATTCGAGAAGCGTTTAAGGCAGGTGAGGGCAAAGTAATTGTGAGCGCAGATTACAGTCAGTTTGAACTCCGGCTTGCCGCTGCGCTAGCAAATGATACTGAGCTTATTGAGTTATTTAACCAAGATGCCGATATTCACACAGAAACCGCTGCACAGGTCTATGGAATCAAGCCGCACGAAGTTACACCAGATCAGCGCCGTCATGCAAAAGTAATCAACTTTGGAATACTGTACGGTATGAGTGTACATGGGCTTTCCGTAGCTACCGGTATGGACCTACTCGAGTCTAAGGAGTTTCTAGAAAAGTATAAAGGGCTCAGAAAACCAATATTTGCTTATACCCAGAGTCTGATTGAAATGGCCAAAAATGATGGCTACGTGGAAACAATCTTTGGTAGGCGCAGGCCGATGCCAGATATTCATTCGAGTAACTTCATTGTTCGTTCAGGTGCCGAACGCGCCGCTATGAACATGCCAATACAAGGCACGGAAGCAGATTTAATGAAGATGGCAATGATTGCAGTTGACGAAGTGCTCCCGAGTGGTGCAAAACAGCTTCTACAAATTCACGATTCAATAATGGTTGAGTGCGACGAATCTCAAGCCGAAGAAGTCGAGAAACTACTCGTTGATACAATGGAAAATATCTATCACGACCTCCCTGTAAAATTAAAAGTAGACGTTAAAACCGGCAAAACCTGGGGTGACCTTTGATCACACGTTTTCGACGTGAACATTTTTATCTTAGTAATATGTTCCCACTTGAAACGTATATTCCTACAAAACTGGGCATACTTGTTCCAACTTCTGAGCACGTTTATATGGCTGATCGGTTTGTTGACCCTGAGTTACAGGTAATAATTGCGAACGCACGTGGTCCAGTGGGTGATACACGAGCCTATGCTGACGGCCTTGCCGCTAAGAATCTCGCACATGAATATCTAAAAAATGGTGCAGAGCAGATTGCTGAATGGGACGTAGCAAAAATTGGGGTGATGTATGTTGCAGTAAGTAGAAAGTAGAAAGTTCCGTGCGAACCAAGCAATTGCAGAAATGTTGGTAGCAACTGGTCAGGAAGAACTTGTAGAAGGTAATGATTGGGAAGATCGATTCTGGGGAGTTGACCCACCAGGCAGCAACAATGGTGAGAACAATCTCGGTAAGATTCTGATGCGCGTTCGGAATGAGTTGGCGTTAGCCTCAGGCGCAGACCTATGATTAACTAGGGTAGTTATGGGTGGAAGGAGGATTTGTTATGAAGGAAATTACTGTGGTCACTGGGAATAAAAAGAAGCTCTGGCAGGCACAGACTGTGTTTGAGCCGATGGGGATTACGGCACACAGTGAAGATGTTCAGATTCATGAGATCCAATCACCGGACGGAGATGTTCATGGTGTTGAGATTGCTAGGGAAAAAGCCAGAGCCGCATTCGCAGCGTTAGCTCGTCCATTAATTGTCTGCGATCAATATTGGGAGATTCCAGCACTCGGTGGCTTTCCGGGGCCCTACATGAAGGACATAGACAAGTATCTGAAGGCAGAAGATATTCTTGCGATGATGGCGGATAAGGACGACAGAGAAATTAATTTGTACGAGAATGTTGTATACGCTGATGGTGATATCACCAAGGACTTCACCGCGGTGTATCCGGGCCGACTTGCCACAGAACCAAGAGGAAGTGATGGGCAACCCTCTGGAAGACTCATTATCTACGATGGCACTGATCTTACAATAGCTGAACATAGGGAGCGGGGCGAGCATGCGCGGGATATGAACCAATCTGCCTGGAAGCTGTTCGGCGAATGGTTCATCGATATGTAGTTTAAGTACGCCGTAGCTCTTTGTAGCTAATCGTTTTAGGTTGCCAATCGCTCCGTAAGACCACTTCATGCCCATTTGAAGTAGCTTTAATATCAAAGTACTGAACTTCTGATCTATCGTCCGAAGATTGCCTGCTTGCTGCTTCAAGCGTCTTAACAACATGGTTAACCGTGTCTATGTCGTTGTCTTCTGGGAACCAGCTGAGTGCTGCTACAAGCGGCGGCATAAATAACGGCGCACTATTAAAATGGTTGTCTTGGAAGCTAAAGTAAGCCCTGTGTAATACAAAGCTAGCCATCTTTGCAACAAGTTGTTCCTCAAAACGGCCTGGTCTTGATATTGAACAGTACACAGCTTCATCCATGATTCCTTCTGCCATCATCGTTGGTGATGAAAACAAACGCATATTTTTACCGTCTGGCTCAGTCACCCCACGAACAGATTTTATTTTGATATCAGTAGCAGGTGTAAACGGCAGGCTACTCTCTGGGCGGTAGTCTTTTCTATGCCCAGTCTTATAGTACTGAAGGAAATGCAGCACGCCGTCGTTGGCAAGTTGAAGTTCCATAACCGGCCGTTGCTCAACATCAAATAATGGCAGTGCAGCGATTTTCTCGTATGCCTCAATAAAGGGTTGAGCTATAAAGTCTACATCGTGTTTTCTGAATCGTAGAGGTGTAGTATGTTGGTCGGGCTCTACCTGAAATCCGCCAGTACTATAACCCCCACACCCATCAATGTAAGGTGGTTTAAACCCTATATGGTATCTACCTTCAACGTGTGGATCACCGAATATTGATACATTTGCGCCTGGGATATATTCCCAAAGGCTGGCATCAGGCATATCGAGCCCAAGTTTTACATTGTATCTTTGGGCGTCCATAAGGTTCCGCGCCAAATCTTCTGGCCAGGTTTGATATCGCTCAGAATGGTAGCTCATGTACTCCACGGCTGATATCTCTCCATTTCGTAATCCTCGTATAGCTAAATTGCTTAGCTCCTGATATGTGTCAACCTTAGGGCGACCGTCATAAGTGAACTCGTTTTTTGTTATTACTTTACTGCCAAACATTCCTCTGTAGCCGCTATACTCATTTTCAGCCTCACTTCGTATCATGGCAGTTTCGGTATCGATTGCACTTCTCCAGTGTTCAGCGTTAGTGATGAGTGGAACTGGGAATCCGTTTTCAGCTACATATGTACCTATCACAGCCTTAGGGTGCCTAAGCCACGTGGTGTCAGCATCAAAGTAATCGAAGGTTGGCTCGGCTAGTGCCCTATCGTAGTCTGCACTTGGACTATCTCCTCCCTCAATTAACGAATATGGTCCTAGTTCAATAATTTCTCTCATAGTCTAATTGTTACAATCATAAAAGCGAATTGCAATCACAAGCATTACAAGACAATTCTAATACGGTATGATGGGGGAATGATCAAAGTTATATTTTTTGATTGCTTCGGTGTGCTGATGCTGACTGGTCAGCAGTCGCTCGGAGCCAAATACCCAGCAGATGCCGCGCGATTGACTGAGCTGAGCCACCAAGCAGATGTTGGGTTACTTGGCAGAGTTGAGCTAGTTGAGCAGGTGGCCGAGCTAATTGGGGTATCGATTGAAGAAGCAAATAAAGTACTTTCAAGCGGATATCATGTTAATGCCGAGCTCACCACGTACATATCTGAGTTGAAGTCTCAGGGATATAAAATTGGATTAATAAGTAACCTCGGAAGTGGTTGGTTTGATACCTATGTTCCGCACGAAGTGAAAGTACTATTTGATGATAGGGTAGTCTCTGGCGATGTAGGGATGGTTAAGCCGTACCCAGAAATTTTTGAGCTCGCCTGTTCTCGAATGAGTTTTGAACCCGAAGAGGCTGTGTTTATAGACGATATTGAATCGAACTGTGAGGGTGCGCGCGTGGTGGGCATGAAGGCGATTAATTACGAAACATTCGAATCTTTTAAAAATGAGCTCGATTTCTTACTTAACAAACATAGTGATATTTAGCACGCAATAACTTCTATAACAGATCAGTATTAACTTGGTCTGTTTCTTTTTGACAACAAACTGTTGACGTTGTTAAGCATGAGCGTTATAACGGTATGCAGAGGTATTAACACTAACACAAAAAAAGGCACCGCGTATGGCATACATAGATTTAGGAAACCCAGTTGGATTTGTTGTGAGTGGTATGGGTGCCGAGCGGATTGCCGGTGATGTTGGCGGAGTTGTCAGTTACGTTGATCCAGGTGAGTATCAGGCTTGGGTTCATGAGACTCAATGTGGCCAAATTGCACCTGAATGTGGCGCGCTTGCACTAGCCAGTACGCATGATGCGGATGTCGCTCATATACAAAGACATGATGATTACGGTCAAGTTTTGGGATCAAACGCTGGTGGTGGCTCCTTCTAGCTAGTAGTATACTGATGGTATGCCAGAACTCCCTGAAGTAGAGACAGTCCGTCTCGGACTGATAAAATTACTTGTTGGCCATACGGTTGTGAGTGAAGTTCATGATACACCGAAGGGTTTTCCGAATAGCCCGAACGATGTCGGGCAATTTTTGATTGGTGCAAAAGTTACTGATGTTCGTAGACGTGCTAAGGTATTACTGATTGACCTTGATACAGACTATACGCTAGTTATTCACCTTAAGATGACCGGGCAAATTGTCTATCGTGGTGCAGATAATTTTGGTGCAGGGCATCCAAACGATTCGCTGATCGGAAGGTTACCCGACAAATCTACACGTGTGCAGTTAATCCTCAACAATAATGCAGTGCTCTATTTTAACGACCAGAGGAAGTTTGGTTGGATGAGACTTATACCAACTATTGAGGTGCCGAATATTGATTTTATGAAGAAGGTTGGGCCTGAACCACTTGAAGACGACTTCACGCCAGAAGTATTCATCGGTCGATTGCAACGTCGGAAGAACACAACCATTAAAGCAGCAGTTTTAGACCAAACAGTACTTGCAGGGATAGGTAATATTTATGCGGATGAAAGTCTGTGGGGCGCAAAAATACACCCTGAAACAAGAGTAAAAGATGTACCGCAAAATATGTTAAAAAAGCTGTTCACTGAGATTCAGTATGTACTCAGGCTTTCAATAGAAAAGGGTGGTTCAACAGATAGAAATTACGTAAACGCAGAAGGTAAACGGGGGAGCTATATAGACTTCGCCCGTGTGTTCAGAAAAGAAGGCACGCCATGCCCGAGACATCCCGATACCAAAATCATCAAAATAAAAGTAGCCGCACGTGGCACACATATTTGCCCGAAATGTCAGGTTCTAAAAACAGTCTGATTTCACCGAGTGTGTATATCAACTGGTATACTTAGGGGAATGAGACGGCATGAAAGATCCTGGATGAGCGAATGGTAATTACTCTTACTGGTAGTAATAGTTTTGCGCGCGGAGCCTTTCTTGTTAATTTGAAGAAAGAATTTATAGAAAAACATGGTGCAGATGGAGTTGAATCATATACAAGAGAGCAACTTACTCCCGAAGTATTAGCTTCTGCGCTCGGTGGAATTTCGTTATTCGCCACTCACCGTTTTGTGGTTATTAGAGATCTCTCGCAGGCGAAGAGCGTTGTCGAGCAATTTGTAGGTCAGATGAAGAATACTCCAGATGAAGTAACAATTGTTTTAGTTGAGTCTTCACTAGATAAGCGGACGAGTCTCTACAAAAGCCTCAAAAAAGATACTGAATTTCATGAATTCACAGAGATGAATGACCAAGATGCAATTCGCTGGGTTGAAGAGCGAGTAAAGCAAGAGGGTGGTTCAGTATCTCGGCAGGTGGCACAGTTATTGTTCGAATATTGCGGAAGCGATCAGTCTAGATTGGCGCAGGAGGTTACCAAGTTAGTTGCGTATTACCCCGAAGTCAGCAAAGAAACGGTTGAATTACTAGTAGATAAAAACCCACGAGATACTATATTTGAGTTACTTGAACTTGCGATGAGTGGCAAGAGCGATAGGGCAATTCGGTCGCTTCTCGCGCTTGAAGGT
>JBGSPG010000074.1:0-11873 GCA_041738725.1 Saccharimonadales bacterium (SeqCode) | reverse complement strand
CTTGCTCTTCCTCGGATATTTGTGTCACTTCATCAGAATGAGGATTGTCTCCTTGTTGAGTGGGATCTGTATTTCCTGATGAGTGTATACTCATAGCTGAATACTAACACACTTATGCTTATTTGTCAATTATTTAGTGCTCGGCTACAGAGTAGCTTATTTTTTGGTAGATTTTATGGCTTCAACAACTTTGCCGTCGTCTCGGAGGTTTTCCCAGAAAGAAACTTGGTTTCTAGACAGGTAAATTTCGTCTTCTGCACCGGCCAACTGATCGGTGAGCTTTACGAGCGACGGCTGCTGGGCGGCAGACTTCTCATCCTTGGCTACATCAGTGACTTCTCCGGATTGGACTTGTATTGTGTAGACATCCGTCAGCCTCAGGTATGCACTCTTGGGATTATTCTGTAATTTTCCGATGTATGCTTGTCCATCAACCATAAAAACAGCTTGGTACTGATCTTTCTTCACCCCATTGCCACCCAGGCAGTTTCGCCAGACTAATAAACCAATAAGTAAAATTATGAGGACAGCGATGGCTGCATATATCATCTTATTAGTTTTTCTAATAAACTTTTTTTTCTGCGGGGCCTGCGCAGATGCAACTTGTCGTTGAGGTTGTGGCTGGCGCTGCTGAATATCGTTCAAAACTTCCTCCGTTATCATTAGTCTAAACTATTGTAGCATATGCGCTTTTAACTAACCGTTTAGACATCTCTGTATATATCGCTAAAGTTCTAGTACCATTAGGTATATGGAAGCAACTAAGACTGTACCAACTAAAAAATTCGGCAACCGAGGCAAATTAGTTGTGTTCTCTATTTTTGTTGTAGTGATTACACTTGCTGTAATACTATTTGCAAAATCTTACATATTTTCTGGTGAATCTGTCAATGTTCCTGACGCTGTCACTAAATCTGCAGGTTTTTCTATTATTCAGCCAGGCAAAGTTCCGGCAAAGTTCAATGTTACCCGCGAACCTTATTATGATGGTGAAAAACAACTTGTTGTTACCGTTTTTGTAAGTGAAGACGGGAAAAAGATTACCCTTTCTCAGCAAAAAAAGCCCAAAAATACAGATCTGCAACAAATTGACGCCAAAGAGAAATATCTGACTGACATTGGCAGTGTATATGTTCTAAAAGGCGAGGACGGTAAGCAGCAGTCCATTATTGAGACGAGCGATTCTTGGTTGTTTGTTAATTCTGATGGCGTACTAAAATTGACTGATTATAAAAAGTTCATTGAGAGTCTTGAAGTTTAAGTGTATCTCTACTGTTAACGCAGTGTTGTCACGTTGCGTTGAATTTGAAAATAATCGGTCTTCCACTGCATGGCAGATGCTGGGGCAGTGACAGAGGCGAGCACGGTGAGTGACGGGCCGTACGCATCGACTGCTGCCTGAGTAGGCAGGTTTGTTGAGGCGGAACCGACTGAAACTTCATTTATAAAAAATTCAACAGATGTACCAGCTGCATTGGTTCGAATTTTAAAGCGTTGGTATTGGCCAGCGGTGGTAGTACGGGCAACACCGGTATCAACACACGTTGCCTGGGTACACCTAAACCAGTTACCAGCTACCGTAGTAGTATCATAGCGGAAGTACATGCCGTCGGATGGTGCGGTTGTATTATTAGTACCGTTATGGAGCCCGAGGTACGCTTTTTGCTGGGTTCCAGTTGCGGCATTTGCTGAAACAGGAGCGAAATCGAACTCGGTCACCATGTTACCTGGTACACCTGTCATGCTTGCTGTATCAAGTTTCATATTCCATCCGGTACTCGCGGTAGTTGCAGCCGTTGCAAGCTGAAGAACACCGAAACGATTATAATCGCTTGCGGTAGTACCGACGTTAAGTTTTGCCGCTGTACCAGTTGTACCAATTGTCGCACTCGTCCAACCCTGTGAGCCCGAAGTCAATGTCGCAGTAGACACGGTAGTCCAATCTTCTTGTAACAGCCACTCACTGCGCAGGCTTAAGAAATCGCAATCATTCCAGACTGCATTAGATTTGCAGCGGAAACTCTTAGAATCACTATTATAATACATCGCTCCATCTGTTCCCGTAGGATCTCCGGTAGTATTCTTTGTATCCAGTGTAAGTAACGTAGCTGTTGAATCAACTTGCCCAAGCGTAAGACCGCCGTCTGCCCCAAACGCGCTCAAGACCGCTCCTGTTGAGTCTTGAATTGACATAATGTCAACAGATTGAGAGGCAGCTCCTCTTGCAACAAGTGCGACTGCGGTAGGCAAAGTAGAGTAGGCTCTCGTAGTACCCGAAAAGGTGGTGACACCTATTGCCCCTCCAAAGGTATTATACTCAGCATTCGGGACTGGATTTCCTCCTGCGTTTATCGTAAAAACACCCGCCGATTTTATATCGTAATCTTTATCTATACTCAATTGACTCACGCCACTATCGTCTTGAATATCCAAAAGGTCGGCCGTTTGGCCTGTTAAAGCTCTGAGTACTGCGGTCTTACTACCGGTTGCAGTAGATTGGATAGCTAAGTTAGCTCCGGTTTGAATACTGGTTCCATTATTTATGCCCGAGCCTCCCCCACCACCCGTACAGCCTGCTGAAGTACATACGCTAACCCCGTTTATTCTGAGCGCTGAACCGCTCGAAAGGTTAAGGTCTCCACTGACATCAAGTTTATAGGTATTGTTTGTGTTTCCAATGCTTACATTACCAACACCACTTATACGCATGGCTTCTGCAGGGGTGTTATTTGGATTTGTTGTGAACACGAGCGCACCAAGCGAGTTAAAGTCCGTTGCGTTCTCTTTAATTGCCTTAATGTTACCGAGCGTAGCTGTTGTGCCTGTCGTCGAAACGATGGCATCAAAACTAATACCAGAACCCACACCCGCCGCCATTGGAGTGCTATCTTTCAAAGCAAACGCAGCTCGAGCGCTTCCAAACACTCCACTCGCCCCAACGAGCGATGTGGTACCATCATTTTTTACTTCCAACAGACTGTCTCCGCTAGAATTAGTAACCTTTAGGGCAGCAGCAGTGCTGTCTGCCGTAGAACCTTGAACCGTTAGTCGTGCCGCACTTGTGTTTGTACCAACATTTAAACTACCACCCGCATTAAATGAACTCAGAACGACACCTGAGGAATTTTGTAATTGAAACAAATTTGCACTCTGTCCAGGCGCGCCCTGAATAATAGTCGCGACCGAGCCTCCAGCTGCTGAGGTTGTCGTGAACTGGCCATTTATTTGTTGATTACCATTAAATGTATTTGCGGTGTCATTACGAGCCAAAGAGCTGCCGTCAATGCCATCTATAGTGTCTGAATTAAACGCATATGGACTGGCCGCAATTGGCTGTCGCGGACTCAGTGGACCTTCCGTGAAACTGCCACATGAAGCTGTTGAACAGGTAGCTGTGGCAGGGGTCGGTAGTTCAACTTCTAAGTATAGCTGTGTGGCGGAATTAAACAGAGATGGACTGAGTGCCGTGACATCACCAAACCGAACGTCAAAAAGTCCGTTTGTAATAGTTACACGATTAGTAGTTTGACGATATTCTTGCCATACGTTTGTACCACCCGTAAGCGCGTTGTAAATGGTGAACTTGATATTGTATGAACCATTGGCAACAATATTACCGTTATTGTCGGTTAGCCGACCCTGAAAGTTGATTTTATACGGAATTGTTTGTGCCGCAGAAACTGGAGTGTAGTTAAGCAGAGAAATCAAAAGTAGCGGTGCCATAAGCAACGCGAATGTGGTGGATGCCCGTTGTAGTATACTTTTCAGGATAGGCATATTTGTTTCTCCGTTTTTGTTTCTCAACCTTTTTATTTGTGAGAAGTCTTCACTATTATAACACTTATGTTTATAAAACCTACTGTTTTTTACTATTTATTTCTGCTTGGCTATAGGTTTTTTCAAAATGTTTCTAAAAACCGATTTATACTTTATTACGAGCGTTATTATGACTAGTACTGAAACCAGGATTATTGGTGCAAGCCATCGCCAAAAACCGGTTATTGCAATCACCCAGGCAGATCTTTGACTGTCTCCCGTACTTATGGTGACTTTATAGAGTCCTGCGTAATTACCTGGCAATGTAGTTTGCGTGCTGCGACTAATACCGGGGAATAGAAGTGAAGATCTTTTTTTAATGGTTGTACCGAACGGCTCCACTTTAAATTCAAGGTTCGGAAAGTACGCCAATGCCTTTGGGCCACCTACGTTAGAGACTTCTGCACCTGCTTGCAGCTGCTCTGAAAACTGAAAGAATGGTAACTTCACACTTTTAATAGAGGCGTTTTTTTCACCACCTCCTTTATTTTCAATAAGTAGATGCGTTCCTACCCTGGTAGCGGGTTGAATACTTGTGTTGTCTGGGTTGGTGCCGCCCTGAGTGGTTTTAAACAAGAGCGTCGCATAGACTCCCCCTTTGGGTAGAGCATCGGAATCAAGCACAAAATACAGCCTCAAAGCTTCTTTTGATTTTAACGTGAACTCCGTGAAATCTACTTTTATACCTTGCTGATACTCAGCTTTGTCATAAAACTCTAGGTCGCCGTTATTATTAATTTGTTTAAAGGCCTGGACTTCTGTTTTTACGAGTACTGTCTGATCATCTGGGTTTGAAATGTCTATGAAACCCTTCTTTTTTTCACCGTCGGCAAGTGTTTCTTCGTACATAAGAGGGGCAACTTTTAAACCAAGTGCATGAGTAGCTCTTGAAGGTGTAAACCAGCATAAACCTACGATAACTAATCCGAATAATAGATACTTCTTCATGGCTTGAGTGTCGCAGTTATAGTGGCAGTATTGGTGTATTGGCCGGATTTTTGGCTAGCTGGCACGTCAAGCCTAAACTGCATGGTGGTGACTTCTTTTTGCCCGCCAGACAGACCAGTTCTGCTGAAGAAAGTTGTTGCAGTACCAGGGAGTGCTGCGTATTTGTAATTAACCGGCCCAGTTCCCCACTTAGCCGGAATGCTTAGGCCGCTTGTTAACGTAAATCCAAGGCCATTTGTAGTTCCATCGTCCCATAAGCCTGGCGATGCTATAGAGCCAGCAGTGGTGGCAGGAATACTCGTAACGGTATCGGTGTGAAGCAGGTCGTTATTCTGTGAGATTGCAGCGTTGTATCCCCCGGCGTCGGTAAGTACCGTCATATCAAGACCAACCGACTGTGGCACACCCGAAATCACCTGTGGAATTGTTAGGGCATCGGCAATACCAGCCGCATTGGCGTCATACATATTACTAATTTCAGAAGCTGAAAGTGCTCTACTATAAAACCTTACCTCATCCATAGAGCCACTCAGTGGAAGGCCCGGGGTGCTATTGTAACTTCCAAAGTACATAGAAGTACTATTAGTAACGTTATGCGAGCCACCATTATTCAGACTACCAGCCTGATTACCATCTATATATATCTTTAAGCCTGAACTAGTGCGGGTACCAACTAGATGATGCCACAGTCCGTCCGAAAGCCCAGTGGGGCTTGTCGTTTGATGCTGCGTTGTGCCATCGGCTACTTTAAAATTCGCGGCTCCTGAAGCCGATAAGTATATATTGTAACCAGCTAAGTTAGTACCGGCAGTTTTATTATCAATTAAAAATTGTTGAGTTGCTGAAGACGATTTAAACCAAACACTCACACTAAATTCTCCGGTACCAAATTGACTAATTGCAGAATTACTCGGCATTACGGCGTAATCGTTTACGCCATCAAATGTGAGGGCGTTACCTATTTTACCAGTGCCCCAAGAAGGGCTGTTGACTAGAACACTATTGTTACTATTAATACTTGAATCATAGGCCTGTATTCCAATATTTGTGTCTAGCGGGTAATATCCAACAAGTCCTGAAGGACTCAGGCGTAATTCTATAGATTGTTCAAGCTGAGAAATGTAACCCGCGCTAAGCTTATAACTACCCCCCGAGCCATTACCAACAACCGCCTCGCCTCCAGAGCTCACCATAGTATAGTTTGTAGAACCGCCCTGGCCGCCAACAGCATTTAGGCCCTGAGGATCCAGTTTATAATTTGGGCTTACGAGCGGTACAGCCAAAATACGGGGCGACACAAAAGCGGCGAATACAAATCCTGCTAAAACTATGGTTAAAAAACGCCGCTTCATAATACTCCGTTTATGCTTGTACTATTGTAGCAAAAATTAGGGCTATAAGGGCAGCGATAAACCTTAAAATATATTGGTCTCGTTTTTTTGGAATAGTTTTCCATCGAAGAAACTTGAACAACTCACACAGATAACCAGTGGGCAATAGAGCTATAGATGTAGCAAGCACAGTCACAACTAGCCCGAACCAACTTCTGGCAATTACTACTTGGTCATTTTCCCCGCCATTCTGAGCATTACCGAACCCTAAATTGTCTTTTACTCTGCCAGGTAGATTTGATTCGGGTGGTACATCGTACAGATCATTAGGGTTAGAAATAACCCCGGGCTTAACATTGCCGGGCCTAATTATTGCCGTACTTGCGTCTTGGCCTGTACCCGTTGCAGATTGTGGTACATAGCTAACGACGACGCTAGTAACCGATGTTTGTAAATTACAGCTGTAGTAAGCACTGAGTGTAATTGTATTAGTTCCGTTTTGAAGTGTTAACAGGATAGAAAACGATCCGTCTGTATTAGGGACAACTGACTGTGAATACTGAGTATTCAGTAAAATATCAATCTGCGAGGTCCGCTGTGTCGTACCCGCCAGTACAACAACGCGATCGTTAGTAACGCTGTCAGACTGAGGTGAAGAAACTAGCACTTGCGGGCCAGAAGCATAACAAATTTCTGCACGAATTTCTGAATTATCTGTTGCCTGTGCATAGACAGCCGGTATGTGCGCAAAACTAAAAACTGCTAGCAAAGCCGCAAGCAGGGTTATTCGCAGCCGAAGCTTAGCGACGTTTCGCACGCGGATGGGTACTCTTCTTGTTCTGTCTCTTTTTAAAGAATACCGTCGCTCCGGCAGCTACTAGCACTACACCGGCGATGAGAATGAATGAATATGGCAGTAGAATAATATACCTTACTGGTAGCACTTCTGTTTTATCTAAGAACTTCACGGTGCCGCCAGCTTTAAAAATGCCGATATACGGTGCATCTTGCCAAGAAACATTAATTTTTCTGGTAGTACCGGGTAGCACAAGAAGCTGTTGGTTCAGTTCAAACTGAGTTTTACCAAATATGTTTTTGTAGGTTGCATTAACGTTAGCTTCATAGTGGATGTTACCGCTGTTTTTTAACCTGAGTGCGCTGGTAACGGGCTTTTTAGTTTGTAGCGTTTGGGCAGTCCAGCTTTCGACTGTACCTTTTTCTTCAATCGTACCGTTCACTCGCATATACAGTAGCGTCCCAACTCGTTTCTTTCGGACAACGCTGGCCGGCTGATCTTCTGGGGGCTGAGTTTCGGCAAAGAGTACGGCGTAGTGACCACCGCTTCTGGCACTTTCTGGTGTTTGTACAGTATAACCAACTTCAACACGCTCGCCTGGTTCAAGGCGGACCTTTGTCTGATCAAATTGTACCCACTGGTAAGCTTCGGTGCGTTCGTTTACAACCGTGTAATTAGGGTCATAATTTTCACCGATAACTGAAAATGGTCGAGCATACATCAAAAATGTATACCCGATTGTACCGTCGTTTATAACAGTTAATTTACCTTCGACTTTATCGCCAGCATTTAAAGTAGGTCGTGAAACCGCAGGAGAAAGCGTGATTCTTTCTGCTGATTCTTGAGCAAAAACTTCCTGGGATGGGGCAAACAGCACACTAGTAAGTGCTAAACACGCAGTTGTCACAATTAAAACTCTTTTAAACATCATCCTCCCCAGGCCTTTGACAAAAGTATACTACAGGTTTATGGATTTGTGGTAGCGGTATATGTAACGGTGTCGGTATATGTACCACTCGGCTTAGTGGTATCTGCCTTAACACCGTAATAGACACTCGTAACATCACCCGCCGTCACTGTGCTGGTTGACTTGAGTGTGTTAGGGGCAGCACTTGAAGGGACTCCCGCATATTTAATGGCACTTGTGGTAACATTTGATTGAGCTGCGCCACCAGTACCCATATCACCGACACTATCCACATGGTAACCCCATGTATTATTTGCAAGTACGGACGAAGCCGCCTGTGTACCGGCGTGTGCGGCTATGGTATTTGCACCACTGACCAGTGTAAGAGTGGTGTCGCTGTTAGCAAGCGTAAGGGCATAACCAGTCGAATTATTTGTAGCAACCGTTACAGTATCGGCTGCACTAGTTTGTGCGCCACCACTTACTGGCGTCACGTTTAAGTTGACAGTGCCCGACGTAGTCATGCTAATTGTTGATCCAATTACGGCGTTAATAGTTGTTGTGTCTGTATCCGTAGCAGCGTGAGCAGCTAGTGGAACCATTATCATGCCGAGAGTGGCTAACACGACTGATACTCGCCTTGTTACTCTTCCCATATACCCATTACCTATATTAAATTATGATCTTAGCATAAGTGTTTCTAGCCCAGCTGTCAATCTATTTTCTAAATACAACTTCATGTGTTGAATTGACGGTTCACTATTGTGTTATTTAAAATACGGCCCATATTTGAGCCGTATTTTTATTAGAAAAAGTTAACTAAACTTTTTTCTTAAGAACGAGGAAGCCGTTTCGTGGGTTTTCCTCTACCTGGCGTGTGTCTGGAAGATCACATGGTTCGCCCTTAGCGTTTGTGTCGCTCTTACTGAAGTAATAGATACGCTGTTCTTTACCACCGCGTAGCTTAGTTACTGATGTGAAAAGGTAGTATGTTACCCCTTTTGAATTCGTGTGCGAATATTGTGCCATTGTTGTTACTCCTCCTTGGATTAGTTCGCGTACCCCTAGAGTAGAGTACGATTCTTACGCTGTCAACAGTTTTTACCCCTAGAAGCCATTTTTGAGTCTGTGTCGGATCACCAATCTGACGATTACATACTCTATAACCCTACCCACAAGCCATGCAGCACTGACTACTGTTAGCAGTACCAAAATTCCCGCAACATCAGGGGTCCAAACAGGCGAAGCAAAACTGTAGATAAATAAATTCTTCTCAGGAAGTTGTATTTTTTGCTGAGCTACACTCGGGGCGTTATCGTTACCGTACTGGGCAATACACTGAGCAATACTGCTAAGGGGTATCCCCCTGCGTTCACAGGCTGCGGTACCCTCGGCATAGATATCTCTGCCGGAGCCCTTCTGGGCCGCCAATAGTACCTCTTGGGCCTTTCTGTTGTAGGTATTTACTAGTTCTACTGGGCGGACCACCTGCGTATTCATATGATCAAATATATACATGTTCAGTGCCTCAAGAGACTCTGATACACCCTCACCAGTTTTATCTGCTACAACCACCGCATTTCTCAGCTCCACCATCTTGAGGTTGTTCTGACGAAGCGCAAGCGCACTAAGTAGCAGGAGGACAAGTGTAATTAACCCCAGTTGCCAGGTTTTGATGTGCACCTTTTTAAGATGATGCCAGATTCTATGCGTGGTCCACCCATTCATTACAGTAATTGTAGCAGATTACTTCTTAAGTGCGGGGAATCTCTCCAGCCGTATACAGAATGAATATACCGCCGCTAGTATAAACGCGCCGCTACAAACAATATATGGTGAATAGTGAAGACTTGCTAAAGTAAAACTCAGAAATGTAAGGGCTCGCAGTGCATCAGCAATCATTTCATTTGAGGTTAAGAATGCAATTCGGTAACCGGGGTAATCATCCGCCCTGTCATAATAGCCTTTGAAGAATGCAATTCGGTAGACTAAAGTATTTGGTTCATTTACGAATGCCACGAACAAGGCACCAAACATATTGGTTACGCCGATCCTCATAATACTGACGACTGCATTAATGCCGGTACCGTACTGAATCATAGCGTGTCCCTTTTTGTTATCGAGAAGCCTACCAAGCGGAAGCGCAACTACTATTGCTATTAGTACTGAAACGGAAGAGACAAAACCAAGCCTGAGGTAGATATTCGAGGTAAATACCACTAAAGAAAGAAATATCGGCCAGACAATAAGTGAAATTGCACCTTCTCCACACATAGCTGAAAAGCTTGCGTAGTCTCGCCACTGTTTCCGAATATGCAAACCCTTAAACATGATTTTTTGCTTAGTTCGAACAGGCTCCGGACTTAACATAAGTACGAGTGTTGCAATAAACAGGGCAATTGCAGAAGCAGCAAACGTAGCTACTGGCGACACAAAGGTAGCCAATAAACCGCCAGCAATTGGCCCAAGCACGGCTGCACTCCGCTGCATAATCTCCATAAAACCCTGTTCTTTGCCGCTATTAGCGGAATTTTTGATTTTAGAAAAGTCCACATGGTATGGAATAAAGTATAGTGTTGAACCAATGCAGCCCGTGAGCGCAAGAAGAACAAGTGCATACGGTATGTTATTTATATGAATAAGTAGCACAGAAAAGAGCATTTGTACCAAAAAGCTCATACGCATAACGTGCTTCGGCCCGATTCTTGCTACTAAGTGTGCTACTAAGTAATCTGCGATGATTCCGAATGTATAAAACAATGTGTAGTATAAAAATATTGCGGTAATTGAATACCCGTTTTTGTACAAATATATTGGTACAAAAACTCCGACCATACCGATTGAAAACGTTCTCAAAAAACTCGACAGATATATCTCACTGATTTCAGAAAATCCGACTACCCTCCATGGGTGTCGTGGTGCAAGTATTCTATTGAGTAATTTTCTGATCATGTTTGTTTTCTTTTTTACCATTAACAGTATAGCAAACTGAAGACTACGATTGGGTTCTGGTTTTGTAATCCTTGCATACTGCATACCAAATACTACATACTGAATATATGCATATTTACTGTTCTGGTATTGGAGGTGTCGGTATTGGTCCGCTTGGGCTCCTGGCACTTGATGCTGGCTACCAAGTAAGTGGATCTGATCTGCACAAGAGTGAAATGACTGCGCTGCTTACATCACGTGGAGCCGATGCTCAGATTGGGCAAGATGGTACACAGATACTTAGTGCACATAGTAAGATGCCGATTGATTGGTTTGTATATTCTTCTGCTCTTCCTACTGATCACCCAGAGCTACTTTTTGCCAAAGAACACAACATTAAAATTAGTAAGCGGGATGAATTTTTAAACACTCTTCTGAATAAACAGAGTCTTGACCTTGTGGCTGTGGCCGGAACTCACGGTAAAACAACTACCACGGGAATGCTGATTTGGCTGTTTAAGCAGCTTTCTATACCGGTGAGCTACTCAATTGGTACCAGTATCAGTTTTGGACCACCCGCACAGTACCAAAAAGATTCACGATTTTTTATATATGAATGTGATGAATTCGACCGTAACTTCCTACAGTTTAAGCCGCGACAGAGTGTGATAGCCTCATTTGATTACGACCACCCAGATACCTACCCAACCAAGGCAGATTACACCTACGCATTTCAAGATTTTGTTGGCCAAAGCCAAGATACCATTTTATGGCAAGAGGACGCTGATGCTATAGAACTTTCTGACCTTTCATCAATTGAAATTTTAAGTGAGACGGACCCAGGAATTAACCTTATTAAACTTCCTGGCGCTCATACACGCAGGAATGCCTGGCTTGCCGTACAGACTGTGCACGAACTATTCCCAGAGCACGAACTCGATGCACTAACAGACATAGTCGCCTCTTTCCCTGGTACAAACAGGCGGTTTGAAAAGCTCGCACCTAATTTTTATTCTGACTACGCTCATCATCCTGTTGAGATTGCCGCCACAATTCAGGCTGCAAAAGAAATTAATACAAACGTAGTGGTTGTGTACCAACCTCACCAGAATATTCGTCAACACGAAATCATGGCAGAGGAGAT
>JBGSPG010000060.1:0-4769 GCA_041738725.1 Saccharimonadales bacterium (SeqCode) | reverse complement strand
CCCCCTCCGCCACCGCCCGTCGTTGACCCGCCAAAACCACCCGCCTCACCGCGGGCCCAGGTAATAATCATCTTAAAACATTTTTTCAAGTTCCTCTCCACAGTTCTGAAAGCTCTCTTTAATCGATAAAGTATTACCATTGACATAAAGTAATACTTTTGTTAGTATGTAAGAATGAAGACAACAGTTATTACATCTAAAGGCACCACAACCATACCCAAAGAGGTTAGGGATTCACTAGGTCTTACTCCCGGCTCATCTCTTACGTTTCGCCGAGCTAAGAGCGGAAAGTACTTTTTAGACCCCGTCGAGACAATTGACGATATCAGAGCAAAAAATCGCGCTATTTTAACACGCGAGAAGCAGTCACTTACAGACTACAAAAGTGGGGATGGTTTTAGGGCGCATGCAGATGGGCAAGTAGGTGAGTCTTAGTATTGAGGGGTCGCTAGATACGAACATCGTACTTCGATGGATACTCGGTGATGTTACCGGCCAAACAGAGATCACTGATAAGCTTCTAAATTCCGGAAAAAATTTGAGAGTCTCACAATTAGTAATCGCTGAGGTCGTGTATATTCTTGAAGCGAAGGGATTTTCAAGAAACGAGATATATCAGACAACGACGCGAGTGCTCGCACAGCGTGATTTGTATATAGAACGATCAATAATCTCGCCAGCACTTGATATGTATCTAGAACACCCCGGAGTATCTTTTGTCGATGCGTGCTTGGTGTTCGATGCCCAAGAGAATTCAGCCGTGCCACTGTACACATTCGACAGAAAACTAGCCAATAAAAGCAAGAACTGCGTAATCCCAAGCTAGTAGATTCCGGGTAGTCTCAATCAGGGACTGTCCTTGATTGGAAGTAGATAATACGCGCAGAGAAATAGGGAATCGGTGAGTAGGTTATCTTGAAGCCGTCATCCCGGACTCCGATCCGGGATCCAGTAGTCTATACTTCAAGTATTCTTATTTTCAGTCTCACTTTTTCAAAAAAGTAAGATAAAAACTTTCATCATAGCATCAACCACTCGATGTATCTTCGATCACACCAAAGTGCGGCAGAACAATGACAAGCATTTTTGCATAGTATCTTTTGATTACGGATGCAAAAAAAGTACTGACTTGACTCACTTCTCCATAATCTACGATACTTCGGGTGCTTGCTGAATGATTACCTCGGGAATTTAGCTCTTATTGATTTGATGCCGTATCAAGCAAGGGATGACGAAGTCCCACCTACCAAGTTCTACCTACTACCTACCGAGCGCAGCCATGTAAATGGCTAGGGTTTGCTGGGCCATGCGCTTCCAGGAGTATTTTTTGAGCTGTGAATACCCATTTTTGATAAGTTTGGTGCGCAGGGGCTTACTGCTGAGAACTTCTGAGATGGCACGGGTGATGTCGTCAACATCTTCTGGATCAAAGTAGTGGGCGGCGTCTCCATATACCTCAGGGAGGCAGGTGGCGTTACTGCTAACAACTGGTGCGCCGTAGGACATGGCTTCGAGGCCAGGAAGGCCAAAGCCTTCCATGAGGGAGGGGAATACATAGGCTTGGCAGTTTTGGTATAACCAAGCAAGTTCAGAATCGTTTTCAACAAAACCGGTGAATACAATATTTTTAAAGTTTTGTTGTTCGGTCCAGGCTTTCAGCTCTTTCCCAGACTCATTTAGTTTCCCGACGAAGACTAATTGTAGCGATGGGTGAGTAGTGAGTAGTGTTTGATGTGCCTCAACCAACCGTCGTAAGTTCTTGTAGCTACTTTGCTGACCAACATACATTATGTAACTTTTGTCAAATAAGGCAGGGTAGGGGGTTGGTTTTACGGTGGCGACGTCTGCAGACTCGGGCGTTACCGTGATTTTTTCATCAAGACCCTTCCTCGATGAGTTAAGGAATTTGAGGTAATCGTCTTTTGTGAACTGGCTGGGCGTTATTATGTGTTGACTCGTGTTCGCTATTCGTTTAAAAACGAAGCCACCGGCGAGTTGTTTTAGTTTATAGATAAAGCGGTTTTTGTTGCCCGGATAGGTTTTTAGAAGTGTTAGATCATGTACAGTTGTTACATGTTTGCCTTTATAGAACACTGGCTGCTGTGGCATCGTAAAATGCACCAGGTCAGCACCGAGCCCATCCAAAAACTTTTTAAAGCCAATCTGTTCGGCAACGCCGTAATGAGCAAAATCAGCGGCTAGTTTAGAAAACCGAGGATTCTTTGGTGTGTATGCACTTAGTTCATCCGAAAACATTAAAACTACATATTCCCTATCTATCTGCCCAGACTCTAATACCTCGAGGTACTCAATTAACTTCCGGGCGTATCGTCCCGTAGTTCCTGTATATGCCCGTGCATCTATAACAATCTTCTTCATAATCTTGATATACTAATGGTACCAAAAAAGAGGAGATTATTTTTGTTTATGGCTAAAAAAGCATTTATTACTGGTATTGCAGGACAAGACGGCGGACATCTAGCAAAGTTACTACATGAAAAAGGATATGAAGTTTACGGAGTGATCCGTGGTCAACTAGAATCGAGCCACCCGCGCTACAAGCAGGTAAAGAGCGAGATGCCCTATGTAAACCTTGTAATGGCTGATCTGCTTGATCTTGCTGCACTCACCCGCGCCATGCAGGAGATCCAGCCTGACGAGGTGTACAACCTTGCTGCTATCAGCCATGTTGGCTATTCATTCCGAGATCCAATTCTTACCGCTGATGTTACCGGTAAGGGTGTACTAAATATGCTCGAAGCAATTAGACTTTCTGGTCTTGAGAAGACTGCGAAATTTTATCAGGCATCAACGAGCGAGATGTTTGGTGGCCTCGACTATAACCGACCAGAAAAAGGCTACACTGAAGAATCAAGCTTTCATCCACGCAGTCCATACGGCGTAGCAAAGCTATATGGCTACTGGATTGCCAAGAATTACCGTGAAAGCTACGGCATGTACGCAGTGAGCGGTATTTTATTCAACCACGAAGGTGAACGTCGTGGCCCCGAGTTTGTGACTCGTAAAATTAGCCAGTCTGTTGCCCGTATAAAGCACGGTACACAAGACAGAATTGAACTTGGTAATCTCGACGCTCAGCGCGACTGGGGTTATGCAGGTGATTACGTTGAAGGTATGTGGCGGATTCTACAGCAAGATAAGCCTGAAGATTACGTTCTTGCCACTGGGGAGACGCACTCTATTCGAGAATTCTGCGAACTCTCATTCAAAGAGATTGGCCGAGAGATTACCTGGCAAGGAACTGGCGTTGATGAAGTTGGTGTTGACGCGAAGACTGGAGAAACGCTCATCTCCATCAACTCAGACTTCTTCCGACCGTCTGAGGTAGACCTACTACTGGGTGATCCATCTAAGGCCGAGAACGAACTTGGCTGGAAGCGTATAGTCGACTTCCCTGGCCTCGTAAAACTCATGGTCGAACACGACCTTGCCGTCGAAGCTAAGAACTAGTCATTAATACAATCAGCCAGCGTCTGGTCTAAGCTGATTTCTGGCTTCCAGCCGGTATCTTCACGTAGCCGAGCCGAGCTTCCGTAGATGTCGGCCGGGTCGGTTGGCCTCACTTTAGACTCGTCAACAATAACCTGCGCGTCTGGCTTGCTCGCTAGCCTCTTCAATTTCTCTACGATCTCGCTACCCTGGGTACTTACACCCGAGCAGGCGTTGTATGTGCTGTGTGTAAGGTGAGGGGCGAGTGCGAGCATACGGTACGCCCTGGCGATATCACGCACATCAGTATAATCTCGCTTTGTTTCAATATTACCTACATGTACTTCATTGCCTGTTTGTAGCTGAGCAATTACATCAGGGATTAAAAAGCCACCGAGTTGACCTGGGCCAGTATGATTGAACGGGCGCACTACAACACAGTCGAGCCCTACCTCACGGTAATATTCACACTGATTTTCTACCAGGATTTTACTCACAACATACGGAGAGGTGATACTAGGTTTAGAATCTTCAGTGAGGGGCATTGGCTGGTCTGGGCTGTAGACTGCACCGCTACTAACCACAACAAACCGTGGTGAAAAGTTCTCGGTACGAAGGTAGTATTCAGCCATTTGGGTAACCATCGCACTATTGAGGTTAATGTAGTCCTGTGGGTAATCGAACGATCTACCAACTGCCGCCAGCCCTGCAAGGTGTATCACTCCATCAATCTTACCGCGTACCGGCCATTCTTTTGTTAAGTCTGCCGAGTAATAGTAACTAAGATCACCAGCGATCTCTTCATGCGCCACATCTTCTTGGCCAACACCAATAACCTCAACATCGTTCGCCAGCAGCTCCCGTGTCAGATGCTTACCAACAAACCCATTAATACCCGTTACCACAATTCTTTTTTGAGTCTCTTTAGTCATTGTTTGATATAATAACCTATAATGACTACTAAAATCCAACGGATTAGAGCGAGGTATCGCTACTCGGTAATTCTTCTAAGAGAATTAGTGATATCAGATTTTAAGTTACGTTACCAAAACTCGGTGCTAGGTTACTTCTGGTCACTATTACGACCATTTTCACTTTTTATAATTTTGTATCTTGTTTTTGTAAAAATTCTGAACGCTGGAGGAGATATTCCACACTTCGGTGTCTACTTACTTATTGGTATCGTCATCTGGAACTACTTCGCTGAAGTAACAAACAATAGCGTCACCTCTATAGTTGGCAAAGGTGACCTACTGCGGAAGGTGAATTTTCCTCGATATGTTATTGTAGTTGCCGGATCGTTCTCAGCCTTAATTAAT
>JBGSPG010000059.1:0-4140 GCA_041738725.1 Saccharimonadales bacterium (SeqCode) | reverse complement strand
CGTGCTATCCAGACCGGCAGTATGCTGTTATGAACGGATCGACGAGCTCTCCGCTGCCTATCGGTTTTGTATGGTTGCTTGGGGTGGTATACTTTTTTCTTCATAAAAATAAATTGGGTGACATCTATCTGTCGAATTGGTTGAAATGTCTACCCATTATTATACAGTATTTAATGTGTTTACGCTGTTTAGGTTCAGAAATAATCATCCGTGTAACAGATGTACGCTTCAGGTTGTGGTATAACCGTATTTAGTACGATATACTACTGTCATGACTATGAATATAAATGTAGAAACCAAAAATATTGTTAAAGTTTTCACCATCGCTGTTTTGTTCACACTGGGGGTATTTGGCCTTATTAAAATGTACGATGCGCTGGTACTTATATTGACTGCCTCATTTTTTGCACTTGCCCTTAACCCGGCGGTTTCATTTGTTAGTAAATACATGCCAAAAAAGAAGCGGGGGCCGGCTGTCGCGCTTGTTATGATTTCCGCACTGGCTGCTCTGAGTTTTTTAATTTTTTCTATTATCACCCCAATAGCACGCGAATCTTCCGCATTTGCAAAAACTATCCCGGACCGCATTGAGCAAATTCAGAACGGTGAAACGCCAGCAGGTAGATTTATAGATAAGTATGAATTGCAAGACGATATTACGAGTGTGGTTGAATCCACTCAGCAAAAGCTGCAGAGTTTTGCGGAATCTGCAATCAGTAAAGCAGGTCAGTTCGGCAACGGAATTATTACCTCACTCTCAGGCTTTGTCATCACGGTCTTACTTCTTCTCAACGGTCCGAATCTGTTTAAATCCATCGCTAATAAAGTCTACAGAGATAAGAAGCTGCGTGAAAGGCACGAAGTGCTTACCGGAAAGATGTACGGTGTCGTTACCGGTTATGTAAACGGACAATTATTGGTTGCAATAATTGTGGCTGTTGCGGCGCTCGGGGTCATGTTCTTACTGAAGGTTCCATATCCGCTCCCACTTGCTTCGATTGTATTCGTCTTCGGGCTGATTCCACTTATTGGTAATACACTTGCCGCAATTTTAGTTGTACTTTCAACCTTGATTCTAAAAGATATTACCTCTGCTGCACTTTTGGCTGGTTTCTTTGTACTCTACCAACAAATAGAAAACGTTACACTTCAACCGCTTGTGCAAGGTAAAACTACGCAGCTACCTACGCTCGTCATTTTCACTTCAGTTATTCTTGGAGTTGCTCTAATGGGTCCTATTGGTGGCCTATTCGCTATTCCTATAGCTGGCTGTGCAAAAATATTATTTGTCGACTACTTAGATCACCGTGATGACCTATCCGTTGGTGACTCCCCTTCAACGCTTGTTGAAAAAGTGAAGAACCGCGTAAAGAACGCATTGTAACAAACAGCAGTGTCCGCTACCCCTATGACGCTACAGGTGGTGTATACACGCTATAGGTAGCGTATTTAGAGACGTGACCAGATTGGGCCGTTTGAAGTATCTTTCACTTCTATTCCCTGCTGCGTAAGCAGTTGCCGGATTTCATCTGATTTCTGCCAGTCTTTAGCTATTCTAGCCTGCTCGCGCTCTGAGATGAGCTGTTTTTGGGCGCCTGAAATGTCTTCTCCTACTAACTGAATCCCGAGCAGTTGTTCTATAGATTTCAGGTCGCCTTTTGCGGGTGAATGTTTGGATTCGCCAAATGTATTGATGTACGCATTAATAGTTGTAATAGCTCCTGGTGTATCGAGGTCGTCTATCAGGGATGCTTGTATACTATCTGCTAGGTTTGAAGCTGATCTTTGCTCAGGTAGTTGCCATATTAAATCTGCAGTAGCCTTCCAGTGGTTAAGCGCGTTCTGTGCTGCACCTAAAATATCCCATGTGAAGTTACCTTCTGTACGGTAGTGTTTACTGAGGATAAGTAGCTTAAATGCCTGTACGTCAAAACCCTTTTCAGTAATATCAGAAAGAGTGTAGATATTACCGAGGGATTTACTCATTTTTGTACCATCTACTTTAATATGATTGTTATGAACCCAGAGCTGTGCAAATTGAGTTCCGGTAATCGATTCCGTTTGTGCAATTTCGTTCGTATGGTGTACCGGAATGTGGTCTATACCACCCGTATGAATATCAATTTGATCTCCAAGTAGTTCCCTTGCCATAACAGAACATTCTAGGTGCCAGCCGGGAAAGCCTTTCTGACCGTCGTCTCCAAATGGTGAATCCCACTCCATATCACGTTTTTCTTCTGGGTTAGAAAACTTCCACACTGCAAAATCAGTAGGATTCTTTTTGCCAGTATCTTCTACGCGGGCTCCAAACTGTAAGCCATCAATATCAAGCTTTGCAAGTTTGCCGTAATTATTTATTTTACTCGTGTCGAAGTAGACACCATCATTGATTTGATACGTGTACCCTTTTTTTTCAAGTTCTTGTACAAAAACAATCTGCTGGGGGATGTAGTCAGTTGCTCGTGGCATGTGGTCTGGTCTGAGTAGGCCAAGTTTGTTATATGCTTCGTCGTCTGCAACCTTACTATATTTATCTGCAACCTCCCACGCCGTAGTTCCTTCCGCTAGTGCCCCTCTCAGCATCTTGTCTTCACCAGCGTCTTCGTCTGATGTAAGGTGGCCAACATCAGTGATGTTCTGCACTCTATTGACGGTATATCCCTCTGCCTTCAGTGCACGCACAAGCACGTCCCAGTATATGTAGGCGACCCAGTTACCAATGTGTGGCTGACTGTAGACTGTCAGGCCACAGGTATACATGGTTACCTGCTTGTCATTGAGCGGCTTAAGCTCATCTTTTCGTCGTGTGAGTGTGTTATATAATTTCATGGTTTTCTCGTGTCATTCTGAACTCGATTCAGAATCCAATCTTAGGATTGTCTGGATTCCTGCCTACGCAGGAATGACGGACTTAAGATCTATTGTAACAGTTTAGCCACATTCAGATAACCCTGCATATTCTCACAAAGTTCCACATCAAGGACGGACCTTGATGTGAATACCCTATTGATTGAGGAGTTCTGAGGCTTTGGTGATGAGTTCTTTTTTGAGATCTTCGTATGACCACTCGGTTGTTTTAAAGCCCGAGGCGTAGTTATGCCCGCCGCCACCGAAGTGAGCAGCAAGATCACCGGCTATGGGCTGGCTATTTGCACGGAGCTTCCCAGTTATTTTACCGTCAGGGTATGTTTTTACGCCAACTGAGACCACAACGCCTTCAGTATTTCTGAGTTCTTCTAGTGCGAGCATTGTTGGGTTGTAGTGTGGACTGTATTTTTCTATCTCTTCCCATGGGATGTGGATGAGTGCAAGCTTGCCGTCTAGCAGAAACTCTACTCGCTGGAGCAGTACGCCTTTGTAGTGCACTAAGTCTGAGCTCTTCTGCATAACAACGCGTCTGCGTGCATCTATTTCACTCATCTTCGCACCCTTGTCGAGCATATCAGCAACTATTCGTACAGTCTGGCTCGTAACGGCTTCTGTAGTCATGCCGAGCGTATCTGCCATGGTAGCCTCAATAATATGGGTTGCTGCCATAGCATTAATTTCCCACTTCTCCTTCATGGCAAGCTGGTAAACTAATTCACCCGTAGCAATTACGGCACCTTCGCCTGCAAAATATTCAGCGTGCTCAAGTGGTAAGTCATTTTCAACTGGGTGGCAATCGAGCACTAACACTGGCTTCTTCTGAATTTTTGTCATACGCTCACCGCTCAGAGTGTTTTCAAGCAGGCTACCGGAGACCGTATCAACAATCACTGTCAAATCGAATTCTTTCGGGAACTCATCAGTAATTCTGTCTTGGCCCTGAATATATCGAAGGTAGCCGGGAATGTTTACGTAACTATACAAAACAACCTTTTTGCCAAGGTCACCAAGAATCTCTTCAAGTGCGAGTGCAGATGCAACGCTATCACCATCCGGATTCTCCGGTTGTAATACTAAAACAGTTTTTATTTCTTCCCAATTCATCTGTTTATTGTAGCACGTAGCCGCGTTATAGCTGCGTGCGGCCCTGAAGGGCGTGTTTTAGAGTGATTTGGTCTGCGTATTCTAGGTCTATACCCACAGGCAGGCCGCGGGCAAGACGAGTGATCTCTACTGTTATGCCGGCTTCTTGGATCATCTTCTGCAGGAATA
>JBGSPG010000052.1:0-10090 GCA_041738725.1 Saccharimonadales bacterium (SeqCode) | reverse complement strand
AACTTTGGCGCGTCGCACGAAGCGATTTTTTAGCATTTCTAAAAACTAATGAGCACGTGGTGCCCGTTTTGCTTGATATGGCTATTGAAGCCTATCGTCTCCATTCAGAACGTGTCATGACACTTGAATACCGGACTGTCCGCGAGCGTCTTGCAAGCTTTTTACTCACCCAATCAGAACGTTTTAACGGCGTTGACGGTACATCTAAACTTTCTCTAGCTGCACCGATTAGGCGCCACGATATTGCCAGCTCTATTAATGCTTCGAGAGAAAGCACTAGCAGAGCACTTTCCGCACTTGCAAAAGGCGGCTACATCAACCTGAAATCTCGCTACATAGAAATTATAGATAAAGAAAAACTTAAAGAGCTTTTGTAAGTAAATAAAACCGTTCCACGTTACCTTTTTCACCCGCAACTGCACTATCTGACTTCTTTAAAATCACATATTTATTTTGACGGCACCACGCCTCAAAATCTTGCAGTATATCTCTGCGCTGAGCACTATTTTTTACGATTCCTTTGTTAAGCTGATCTTTGCCTGCTTCAAACTGAGGCTTGAGCATCGCGATAATCTGACCTTTTGGCTTTACTAACTTACTCACACTAGCCAGCACCATTCGCATAGAAATGAAGCTAACATCTATTACTGCAACGTCGGCTTTTTCTTCGGATACAAACTTTCTGATATCAGTTTTTTCATGTAGTTCAACGCGCTCATCTGCGCGAAGCCTTGGGTGAAGCTGATCAGTACCAACGTCAACAGCAATAACCTTAGAAGCCCCATGCTGAAGCGCATAATCAGTAAATCCACCCGTACTTGAACCAACATCAAGTACAACCTTATGCTTGAAATCTAACTGCAGGACAGTCGCTACTGATGCCAGTTTTAAAGCTGCGCGTGAAACATATTGTTGTTTCACACCAAATTCTAAACGAGCATCTTCGCGAACAAAGTGACCTGGTTTTGAAATAACCTTGCCATCAACCGTTACCTGTCCCATCCGAATATAACTCTCTGCTTGTGACCGAGTGGGCACAAGCTTCTTCTGTACCATCAAATGATCCAGGCGATGTTTCATGCCGTAGCTCTAAGTGGCATGTTTTCACTGACCAACTTCATTCCCCTGCTACTACCCTCTGGTGCGATATTATCGACTACTGTGAGACGCGGTATTTTTGTTTCTAAACTAAGCCCACTGCGCGTTAGATGTGGCATATAACTGTCTCCTAGATATTCTGGGTGAGAGAAAACAATACCCATTTCTACCGCAGTCTCAAACAGCCTAGTATGTAAAGCTACAATCTGCTCACATACGATTGCAAGCGCAGGTTTTTCGAATCCAGGCGCACCAACTGTCGTGGATTCACCTGGCACTAAAACAAGCTCGTCTGTATCTGCACAGATTTCTCTTGCTGCATTAATAAAATCACCTCTTACGTTCAGAATACTCATCCACGGTAAAAGACTCACGTGAGGTGGAACTTTATTGTAACGTTTACCAACAAGATGTCTCTCGGTCGTCAGAGCTAACATGGTATGTCCGAGAGGTGCCGACATTATTAGTCCTTTTTTCTCTCTCGGTACACACTAGTTTCGGTGTCAACACTAACAATGTCGCCAAGCTTAATGAAGGCCGGCACCTTTACGACGAGGCCTGTCTCTAAGGTTGCATCTTTAGATATTGAGTTTGCAGTATCACCCTTCACGACATCTTCAGCATAGGTGACCTCGAGGTATACGTTCTTCGGTAGCTCAATATTTATAACCTGGCCGTCAAAAAACTGTAACCCAACCATATCACCTTCTTTTAAAAATTTCTGTGCATCTTCAGCTAAATCAGATCCGAGTGCAAACTGCTCAAAAGAATCCGGGTCCATAAAATGGAACTCGGTATCTGCATACAAATATTGTACGGATTTTGTGTTCACGCTGGCTGAGTCAATTTTGTCAGCTCCCTTATAAGTTTTGGCGAGCACTGAACCATCTACCAAGTTTTTTAACCTTACATTCACAATAGAGCCACCACGACCCATCACTTTCTGAGAATAATCAGTTACTCTAAAAGGCTTGCCATCTATTTGAATGACGGTACCTTTTTTTAACTCTGTTGGACTATAACTCATACTAATGTTACCTATTCTAACTCTGATTGACGTGGAATTGGTGCGAATCCTGAGGGCAATAACTGATCTGGTGATTCTGCATCGAGATCAACTTCTGCCTGGAAGAACTCGCCTGAGAGTACTGAGATACCAGCACTTTCTATCGTAGCCATCGCTATACTCAGGGCACCCAGGCAAGGAACTCCAAGAAACAGTGCGTTCACAGTATCCCCACTAACTGATGATATTTCACCAACTGCGTTTCCTCTGCTACCCATATAGTCTCCTTATGCGCTTGCGACGAATGGCAGTAATGCCAAGTGACGAGCACGCTTTACTGCAGTAGCAAGTGCACGCTGCTGTTTAGCTGAAAGACCAGTTTTTGAAGCTGGTTCAATCTGTCCAAATTGGTTTATATACTTCTGAATTGTTTTAACTTCTTTGTAATCAAAGTAAGTTACATCTGGTTTTCTTTTACCGTTCATTGGTTTCCTTTCGGTGTAATCCGCCAATTGGCGGATTCAATTAACTAATTATTATATTGGATCCTGGGTCTAGCTCAGGATAACGAAACGTCTAATTAAAATGGGATTTCTGAAAGATCAATTGGCTTGTCGTCAATTTCTTCAATTGCGACATCATCTGAAGATGATTTTGCTGGAGCACTCTTTGAAGTACCTGCTGAGCTTGATCCGCCACCTGAAGGTGCACCGTCGCCACCACCGCCACCAACAAAGTTGAAGTCTTCAACAACAACCTCTACCTTAGAACGCTTGTTGCCATCTTGCTCCCAGCTACGCTGATCGAGACGACCAGAAACGAGTACAGGGCGGCCTTTTTGCACATACTGAGCAATAATTTCACCAGTACGTCCCCAGGCAACACAGTCGATGAAGCTGACAGCTTCCTGAGTTGTGCCGTCTTGGCCCTTCCAGCTACGGCTGATAGCGAGTGAGAAATTTGTAACACTCTGACCGCTTGGAGTTTGTCGTGTTTCAGGATCCCTAGTAAGGTTTCCCATCAAGATAACTTTGTTGAATCCTTTAGCCATACTAGTCCTCCTTAGATTTATCGTCTGATTCAGCTTCTTCAGCAGGCTTTTCAGTCGCTTCAGGAGCCTTTGGATCTTTTTCTACCATCAAGTAACGAAGTACTTCGTCAGTGATGTTAAGTAGGTTCTGAATCTTGCTTGCGCTTGTAGGTGCAATTGAGACTTCAAACAACACATAGACAGCAAAGTCTTGCTTCTTAATTGTGTACGCAAGTCGTCGCTTGCCCCAGTTATTTTGTGAAACAACTGTACCACCGTTATCGGCAATAATGCCTTCTACTTTTTTTACTGGTGTTTCAAGATCAATTTCTAGATCTGGGTGAAACAACACAGTTAGTTCGTATACTTTTTCCAAGTAATACTCCTTTCGGTTCCATCCTTCCCCTTTCGGTTCTGGAGGAGCGTAATCTATACATCACGCATGAGTTAATATGTATTCATAACTATACTTTACTTACCCCTGTTAGTCAACCGCGATGATTGATGCGCAAGTGGTAATATGAGCCACCAGCTCAGGCTCGTCTATGGCAGATCCAAGTTGTCCGAGTGCTTGTGCTGCATAGATGGCAAACATTTTAGGGGTTTCGTCATATTCTGTAAGCGGTTCTAGGCCCGATTTCTTTCGTAGTTCATCAATGATATTTCTATCAGAAAAAAACGGATTTGAGGCTACTCCGAGAGAAAATAGTAACTGCCTTGTTGCAGCTCTTAAGTTATGGTGAGCCTGAATTTCCTGTCTCTCACCATCTAAAATTTTCTCGTGCCGGAGCCAGCCATCAAGCCACTGTACCGTGTTGAAGCAATCCCGATTATACTGCCCTTCGTCTCCTTCGAAATACTTGTCTATAAACTGTGGACTATTAGATATTATGTCGGCCAGTACGTCCGTATAGGCACTCCTTAACCCATATTTTGATTTCTGCCAAAACGTAACTAAAGTTTCGGCGTGTACTTCAAGAAATCGCCGGGCATCTACCACACGCTCAAACATCCGCTGATAACCCTCCGTCATAACCTCGGCTTCTTCGAGGCTTATGTAACTCATTATTTGATGATGCTTGGCGCGATATTTATGTTTGTAATCGATTGACTGGAAGAACATATTACCAAAGTAGTCGACTGCGGAATCATACAGTTCATCGCCCGTTTTAAAGTCGGCTGATTCTTCAAAAAAGTTACGAGCCTCTGTTACATCAACAGTTTCAACATTAGTTATACCTTTGAGGTGAAATCTCATATCATACTAGATATACAGTAAACTGATTAACTATACAAAAGCGCTATGACTCTGGCTTACTTGGTAAGCGCAAGAATGATGAAGGCCATAATTGCGAGGGCAATCGCAATATATGCCTTTAGAGTCAGTACCTCACCGAGCAGCAAATAACCAGCTACGTTTGCCATAACGAGGCCTGCAACAGCAAAAAGCGTCATAGTTTTACCGAGTTCAAACTGGGTAAAGACATAGAGCTGCCCAATTGTCGCTACAAAACGTACAGCCTGGTACCCCAGGAACCACAAAGACAGGAAGGTGCTGAGCTTAAAGCCATCTTGAGACATGTAGTGTCGCCCCATAATATCACTCGTCAAAAATAACAACTGCGTTCCTACGACTACAAAAATAGCCGGATTCACCGCGTAACCCCAATAGGCGTACCGGCACGTATCAAGTACTGATAAATATTTATACATCTATCTGTCATCATGTTGCCAGAGCACCCCCCGAACACACTTGCTCCATCTAAGCAGCCTTAGGGCAATTGAAGTAGCTACCAATCCGACTACAAAAATCAATCCTACGTTTTGGCCTGTGCTGGCCAAATATCCACTACTTGCGCTTACGGCTACAGACAGCCCAACAGGGTCCGTAATGCTACCCACCTGCGGGTCTAAATCAAGCGGACCATTATCAGCAACCGTATACGTCAGCGCCAAGGCGTGCTGGTTCAGATAGGTCGTTTCAGTAATTACCGCACCAGGTACGTCAGCGAACCTACTGGTTGTAGTGTTGTACTTTCTGGCTATAACTTGGCTTGGCCTCAATTCCGTCACAAAGGTCAGCGTAACCTCGTTATCTAACTGACTGGTGGTGAAACAAAAGTCAGCGAAGCCAAGTGGGTATTGGTATCCTTGATCTTGCAGCGCTAGGCTGCTTTCAGCCGTCTCAGAAGAACACGTTAGGCTTGTAGTGTCTGGGGTTTGTATCAAAACCGGCTTCCCCGTTTCTGGGTTGGTAATGGTACTCAAGCTTGAATATTGAAAGACCTGAATGCGGCTATTTAACGTATCGGCGACATACAGCTTTGTGCCGTCAGGGGATGTCGTAATACCTAGTGGACTTGCAAATTGACCATCGCCTGCACCAGGTGTGCCAAACTGTCCAACATAACTATTATCGCTAGTGTTGAAGATTTGAATACGATTATTACTCGTATCGGCGACGTACAGCTTTGTGCCGTAGGGTGATATAACAACATCATCCGGGCGATTGAACTGTCCCTGGCCAGCACCAGAAGTACCGAACTTACTGAGAAAACTATTATCGCTTGTGTTGAAGATTTGAATACGGCGATTATACGTATCGGCGACGTACAGCTTTGTGCCGTCGGGTGATACGGTTACACCAAGAGAATAGCTAAGTTGGCCATCACTACTACCTTCTGCGCCAACTGTAGCAATATAGCTGTTATCAGCGGCACTGAAGACCTGGACTCGGCTGTTATCGGCATCCATAACATATAACTTTGTGCCATCAGGAGAAATAGCTGATTCTTCTGGGTAGCAAAGAGAGCTGTTGGTCATCACGTCATTATTATAGATACAACCTTCCGTACCAAACTGACCAACATAGCTGTTGTCAGAAGTGTTGAAGATTTGAACCCTATGATTACCTAAGTCTGTAACGTAGAGTTTTGTGCCATCAGGCGAAGTCGTAACGTCATGAGGGTATGCAAACTGACCGTCACCGGCACCAAATGCACCAAACTGACCAACATAACTATTATCATTGGTGTTAAAAACTTCAATTCGATGATTTTGGGCATCCGGAACATACAGTTTTGTACCATCAGGAGAAATCTCTACATCAGCGTTGTACTCAGTCTGACCCTGCCCGATACCGTATGTGTCGAACTTAGACAAAAAGACCGGTACCGTACCTGGAGTTACGGCACTAACCCAAGGGGAATGTACTGCTAATACCAAAAGTGCTACGACAGCTGGGAATATCGGTATTTTTCTTAGAATATGTTTCATTATTTGCCACGATTCTTTATTTTGTAAAATACAGTCTCACACTATATATTACGTAAATCATACCATAAGCGTAATAATTATTGAAATAAAAGAAGATACCTTCGTCTACCCTAGAAGGTACTACTGTCACTATTGGAATTCTGACTTGACTACTGTTCTTCAATATCTTGGGCAGCTGGTGCTTCACCGCCGAAGACATCATCAAGGGATGACACAAGTACATCACGTGGACGTGCACCGTCTGCAGGGCCGATAATGCCCTGTTCTTCCATATCTTCAACCAAGCGAGCTGCGCGGGCATAGCCAACTCTGAGGCGTCTCTGAAGCAGACTAGCTGAGGCTTTGCCGCTTTCTATTACACACTGAACTGCATCTTTAAACATTGCGTCGTCAGAACCACTTTCCATATCCATCACCATACCGCCGCGTGAGCTAATCTGAACCGGCTGTGTCACAACCTCGTCATTATAGTCAGGTGGACGCTGGTCTTTTAAGAACGAGGTGATTTTAACAATCTCCAGGTCTTCAACGTTTGCACCCTGCACACGTCGTGGCTTCGGGTGAGTAGCGGTCGTAATAAGTAGATCACCCTTGCCGAGTAACTTCTCCGCGCCCATCTGATCGATAATTGTGCGAGAATCTATTTGTGAAGCTACCGTAAAGGCAATACGGGCAGGAATATTTGCTTTAATGAGCCCGGTGATAACATCTACTGAAGGACGTTGCGTTGCGAGTACTAAGTGAATACCGACTGCCCTGGCCTTCTGTGCAATACGTACAATCAGAGCCTCAACATCACGTGCAGCAATCATCATTAGGTCAGAAAGCTCATCGATAACGATTACGATGTATGGCATATGGTCTTCTTGGTTCGCGCTATTATAGCTTTCTATATTTCGCTTCCCTTTTTCAGCAAGTAGTGAGTAGCGTCGTTCCATCTCGTTAACTGACCACTTCAGTGCTGATATACACTTTTCTGGTTCGGTAATAACCGGTGTCAACAGATGGGGTATGTTTTTATACGGCGTTAATTCAACTTGCTTCGGGTCGACCAAAATAAGCTTTAGATCTGCGGGTGAATTACGGTACAGCAAGCTGGTAAGTAGCGTGTTAATCATGACGGACTTACCAGAACCAGTCTGACCAGCAATAAGAAGGTGTGGCATAGTTTCAAGTTCACCAACAATTGGGTGACCAGAAATATCTTTACCGATTGCAAAACTAAGCTGAGATTTAGCTTCAGTCCACGCGCTCGTATCTATAATGCTACGTAGGTTTACCGTTGCCGCCTTTTTATTTGGCACTTCAACACCAACTGCTCGTTTACCAGGAATCGGGGCTTCAATACGAATAGCCTCGGCACCCAGGCTGAGCGCCAAATTACCGTCAAGCGCAGTAATTTTAGAAAGCCTGACTCCAGCAGGTGGCTTTAGTGTGTACTGAGTAACCTTAGGCCCAACATTTGCCTCTTCCATTGAAACGTCAATCTTAAAATCTTGCATAGTATCTTTAATAACCTGGGCATTGTGTTTAATGTCACCCGGATCTGCTTTGCTCTGCTTGTTACTGAGTAGATCAATGCTTGGTAGGTTCCAATTTGGATCACTCGCCATTGTAAGCGCATCTTTACTTTCTTCCAGCTTATCTTGTGTGACACTATTCTTAAGAGAAGATAGACGTGGTGTACCCTGGGTATCTCGAGTATCGTTTTCTATCGCAACTCCGGTATTAAGCTTCATGTCGTCAACAGAACGAGATATCTTAGTTGCATCAGCAGTTTTCGGACGTATTTCATCATCTGGTGCTTCTTGTTTGAATATACTGAAGAAGGCTTTAAAGACATCTTTAATCGGAATCTTTAGTACAAATAGTAACGAAAGCAGCATTAATGCAAACAAAATTACACCTGCCGCTATTGGGCTCAAAAAGCCCGCAACAAATGTATCTATTCCAGAACCAATCAGTCCCCCACCTTTGCCTGTTTCGACCAAAAGCTTAGACTCGGTTGGATCAACAAAAAGATGTATAAAGGCCGCAAGTGTGGCTATAAACAACAGTGAGCCACCATACACGCTACCGCTGAGTTTATTATCTTCACTTATGAACTTCTGAACTGTCAGGGTTAGTAGAATTACTGGTATGAGATATGCGCTGTAACCAAACAGTGTTCTTGTGAAGTTAAACATAGCAAGTGGCGCCGGACCGGCGAGGTTAAAAATCGCCAGTAGCAGGAGGACCCCGCCGAGGCCAAGAATTACACTGACAACCTGCTGCCACCATCCGTTTGGTAACAGATGCTGAACCTTCGGTGAGGCCTTGGCTGCAGACTTTTTTCGAGACTTTTTTCTTTTTGCCATTACCCTAGTAGTATACCATAAGCGTTTAAAAATTACAACACTATTTTATACTTTTTACCACTATTATTGAGCAGCGTCGGCGAGTGGTTTTGGCTTAATATTACTTCTGCCGTTTGAACCAATAACGTTTACAACCGGGATCAGGACTGGTGAACGCTTGGTGTGTTCGTACAGATAGTGACTGATGTGATCTTTCAGTTCTTGCTTGAACCGATCAAGATCGACTCGCGTGAAGCGCTGTGCAGATGCACGCTTCAGTTCAGCACGAAGACCATCCATTAACTCTGCGTTATCTCTAATATAGATGAAGCCACGAGTAATGATATCTGGGCTCGTCAGTAGACGGCCAGATTTTCGGTCGATGGTGAGCATAATAACCACCATCCCCTCTTCGCTCATAAGTAGGCGGTCTTTTGCGACCAACCCCGGTACGATCGCACCGGTTTGGTCTACCAAGACTGCACCAGCTGGTGCTTCGCCCGCATCGTAGAACTTACCTTCAGCGTCGAATTCCAGTATTGAACCGTTCTTTGCTAAGATGACGTTCTCTTCAGGAACTCCGCCAGCAACCGCAGCTTTACGATGATATCTTCGGTCGAGCATACCACCGTGAATTGGTAGTACAAACTTTGGCCGAGTCATTTCAACCATTTCCTTGAGTTCATCTTGGTTTGCGTGGCCAGACACGTGTAGCGGACCACAACCATCGATATCTCGTGAAGGGTGTCGGAAGATTGTACAGCCAAGTTCAGCAAGGTCATTACCGATCTGCTGATAGCGTACTTCGTTGCCTGGAATAGGCGAAGAGCTGACCACAATAGTGTCACCTTCTTTAAGTTTGATGTGCTTGTGTTCACCAATACTCATACGTTGAAGTGCTGAATTCGGTTCACCCTGCCCACCAGTACAGACAACTACAAGCTGTTCTTCTGGTACGTTTGGTGCCTCACGCATTGCAATCACTGTGCCCTTTGGAATTTTTAAGTTACCGGTACGGACAGCGATTTCGCCAACCGCCATCATACCTCGGCCATCAAATGCAACTTTTCGGCCGGCAGCTGCGGCGGAATTGATAATCATCTGTACACGGTTCATATTAGTCGAGAAGATTGCAACAAATATACGGCCGGCAGTTTGTTCAAAAATGTCGTTAAAACTCTTCTGAAGTGTCTGTTCAGTCTGTGTTCTACCAACATAACGCGCGTTCGTGCTGTCACTCATTAAGAGTAGCGTGCCTTCTTTACCAATTTCATTCAAGCGAGCTAGGTCTGATGGGTGCTGATCGAGTGGTTCGGGATCCAGGCGGAAGTCTCCTGTGTTAAC
>JBGSPG010000043.1:0-8574 GCA_041738725.1 Saccharimonadales bacterium (SeqCode) | reverse complement strand
ATTAAGAACATATACCTGGTGTTTACTACTAGATTTGTGTACTTTATCTAACACTGACTGAACGGTGCCTTGCTGTAGTGTCTTGAACTGTGGCTGCCGGTCAAATCCGTCAATGTAGTCTTCTTTAGCTAAACCAAGTACGATGTTACCCTGAGGCAAGTAGTACTTAACAAGCTGGGTAAATCGTTCAACAGAGATTTCACGAGGAGCTGCAATGAAGATTGCATCGAGCTGCTTCACGGACTTTTTACTAGCAAAAGCCAAGTTTGACCAATCAAATGTATATTCGTTATACATTGTTTTGCTTTCCGTACTTGGTATCGTAATTCTTGCTGAGTTGTACAATTTTTTTAGCCTGGTCCTTATACAACTGCGCATTCTTCTGTGGCGTATTCTTTAAATCACGGTACTTCCAGGTAACAAGATCGGGTGCATCTGAAGGAATACAGTGTATGTGCATGTGGTCCTGCACCGTACTACTAACGGCGTTGCCACCATCACGGAGTAGATACTGTATATCTTTAATGTCGTAAACTTTACGAGCCATTTTTTTTGCAATATACATCATCTTGCGCATAGTTTCCCATTCTGAATCTGTGAGCTCTTTTACTGATTTTACATGGCGACGGGGGATGATCATGCAGTTACCATCTATATATGCGTACAGTGCGACCGTCATTACAACGTTGTTTTCTTCGTAAAACACGTATTTATCACGAAGATCACAGAATACGCACTTTCCAACCGTTGTCCAAATTTTGCCGTAATACCCTTTAGTTCGAGCATCCCGATAATAAATTTGCTTTTCTTCTTCTGTTTTTGGTGTTTCTGACATAATGTTCTCGGTTATTTTTCTTTGAGCGGATCCTTTCTAAGATCCATGAAGTCTTTAAAAACATCACCCAAATGGCCGCCAATGGCGCGTTGCACGATCTTGGTAGTAGAAATTGCGGTAGACTGACGATCAACAACTTTCACTTCACCACCGTACTTAATAACTGTTTTATACTCTTTCGAATTCTTATACTCTTCAGTCCAATCTTCTTTAACGGTGATGAATACATCGGGTCGCAGTAATCCAAGCGATGGCGTACAACTTGGTTCGGGCAAGACGGTTACATAATCTACTGAGCGGAGGTAGGTGAGCATTTCCGCACGAATTTTTTCGTCTAAGATTGGCTTATTCGGGCCCTTCACTTTTTTAATTGCCTCGTTACTACTAACACCCACTACTAGTACATCACCTTCAGCTTTAGCTTTTTCTAAATAGCGGCACTGGCCAGCGTGGATTAAATCCCACGAACCGGCTGTAAACACTACTTTTTTACCGGCTTCAGTTAATTTTTCGTGCAATTGCATAAGATCGCTTTGCGCCACCAGTCGCTTTTTCCAAAATACAGCCATTATTTCTCCCTCACATTTAGTCCTATACCTTGTATTCTAGCATGTTTTGACTAAGCAGAATATCTCTCGTTCTGAGGTAGTGTTGATTTTTAGCTAAATACTCGTACGGATTGTGTAGTAAAAACTTATAGAAGTCGTGTAGTAAAAAGAGGCGTACGTATTCGTCTAATAGCTTCTCTGATGTAATTAAACCTTTACCGTGCTTCATATAGCCCGAATACAGAAAGTACTTTCTAATCTTCTCTGCAGACTTATATTTACAATCAACCAACAGGAAGGCAAGCGTACGCGCCACGTCGAGCACAGGGTTGCCATATGTTGTTTTTTCAAAATCGATGATGCCCGAAATATGTGCCTTCCCAAAGCTGATAGCGTCGCTTGTAGGCTGGCTATTGAATATGACATTACCCCTCACGAAGTCCATATGTAGTACATGTTGTCTGCTTAGATTATCCGCAGCCGCTACTGCATGCATTAGTCGTTTATAATCGATTGAGAGTTCGAGATGTAGTTTTTCATGCAGTGCTATTTGAACTTTGTCGTTAGAAAAATACCCTTCAATTCTTGTGAGAAGCTTCACGAGTACTGAGTATATTGTTGTTTCACTTGCGACCAGGTTAGTAAGCGAGTCATTCTCAGAAAGTGTACTGTGCATTCGCGCCATTGCAAGACCAAGTGCTTTGAGGTGATCTTGAGTGTATGCCTCCCAGCTAATTGTTGCTCCTGGTAAATAGTTATAGAGAGCTGCGTAGTTCGGTAGTTCTTCGAATTGTTTTTGTAGTTTGATAATTCTTTGATCAATACGAACTCTTACTGGCAACCCCTCGTGCGCAAGATAACCTGAAACCTGATCGGCTCGGTTAATTCTTTCAACTATATCAGTCTCAGCTTTAAAAATAATCAGGTTTACAAATGTCCCACTCGTACGTTCAATTTTGTATGAATGATTTCTGTAACCTGACTGTACCTCTAATATTTTTTGATATTCTAAACCATAGCGATTCAGAATACTCCCAACTAAATCACGTTCAAATTTGTTTTGGTTCATTCTTACGTTCAAAAACTAAAAATGTATACGGGTAATCGTTTTTTTCATCAGCTGGGTGTGATTCACGACTAATCTCCTGCCAGTACGATCGATCGAATTCGGGTAAGTACGTATCGCCTCGTATTTCGGCATCTACCTCTGTAAGATACAACTTTTGAATATATGGGAGAGCTTGCTGGAAGATTTGAGCACCACCAATAATGTAGATGTCTTCGTCTTTTTTGAGAGCTTCTTGAATGTTACTCACTACCACTGCACCCTCAAGCGTAAGGTCTGTATCACGTGAGACTACTACATTTGTCCGATTCGGCAGTGGCTTGCCGATACGGTCATATACTGCGTCCCAGGTTTTGCGTCCCATGACCACAGTATGGCCAGTCGTTATTTGTCTAAATCGCACGAGATCAGCTGAAAGATACCATGGTAGATCATTTGAATCACCAATAACACCGTTTTTGCTCATTGCGAGGATTGCATAAATCATATAAGCCAGTCTACCATTTCAGAAAACTAGTATAAAGTGGCGTTGATGGTATACTTTAGGCAAACCAACGGGTGGACCGGAGGGTGAATGTCAAAATCAGGTTTTCTTATAGCAATCGAAGGCGCCGAAGAATCTGTTGTGTCCACCCAAGCCAAGCTTCTAACTGAGCGTCTACTCAGTACGGGCTATAGCGTTACTCATATACAAGCAACCGATAAGTCCAGTGCTGGTGGTTATTTTGTTAATGAATACGAAGCTGCAAAATTTGCTGAGCTCGATATCCACAAACCCTATACACCAGTAGTATTTTACGCGCTCAATCACTTTGCGGTTAGTAAACTACTCATGCAATCGCTGAAGCAGAAACAAATTGTAATTTGTGATCAATATGTACTCACGAACTATCTTACGAACCTATCGGCGTCTACAAACGCGAGTGAGTTCTTCGATTGGATAACGAGCCTTGAACACACCATGCTTGGATTACCCCGAGCAGACTTTTCATTCGTAATCGAAGGAAAAAAGACTCGAGCAGCAACCACGTTACAAACAAAAATCCCAGACAGCAGCTACGTAGTTATAGGGAACACATCTGAGTCGTTCTCGGGCGCTCATTCGTTAATCTGGGAAACGCTCTCGCAACTTTTAAAAGATCGTGGTATTACCGCAGGCGAGACAGCAGGCCCCGCTGAACAGAGTGACTCGAAACCATCAAAAGGTATTCCCACAAACGATAACCGAGAGTACAGGACTACACTCAGCAAACTTGCAGTTCAAACGCTGCGACAAACTATCCAAAACATAGGTATTGAGGTTGCACTCGAAGTGCATGAAACAGAAGGTGTATATGTCCCAGAGTCTTTTGATACTGATACAAAAAAACATCACACAGATGTATTCAACACTCTAACAAGTAACCGTAAAAAGCTGCAGATAATTCTCAAAAAAACCGACACTGATGCTATTGCAAACCAAATATGCCACCAACTGACCCCATTATCTGCGCTACAAGACTGTGTAATGAGTTTTAGTCTACGTGCAGCGGATATTCTAACCTCAGTACTGCTGAGGAGTGATATTTCCGAGCTTCAATCGCTAGCCATGACTATGAGGACTCAGTACAAACTAACAAAACTAGTACCTAAGGCAGACTATGATTCAACTGAATTTAATATACAACCACTAAAAGGACGCTCCGACCAATCAGTTACTTTAGTCCGTTACTTTCCTAAAAATGAACTCGACCTAGTTTCTGCTACATTATTTTCGTCAAGTACGCTTTCCGACCACGAGCTTACAAATGTAACCTCTGAACTGCCGTATAAAACAAAGGGTCAGGTCGTACGTGAACGAGCAAACAACACTCTTCAGACGAGTCGACTTCCGTTATACGTATTTGATGTACTGATAGACGAGGCTACACGCGACTCCTTACTACAAGTATCTGTCGGTGAACTCGACTCACAGCAACGTACGCTACATTACGGATTTAGTTACCCAAAGCAAATAAATAATCCTGAGTCAGAAGCATTGTACGACGAGTGTTACGAAATCTCGTTTCAAGCATACCAAACATTATTTGAAGCTGGCTACAAGGATGAGGCGCAGTACTGTACATTATTTGGACACAAAAATAGAATGCGCTTAACACTGACCCTCGGCGAAGTGCGGCGTCTCCAGAGCTACAGTCATACATCTGAATGCTCTAAGAAGTTTAGAACATTCTGCAGCAGAATCATTACCGAAGTAAAAAACGCCCATCCGCTCATTGGCGCTTCACTCGATACTTAATTTTTTTGCTTTTTAGCGAGCATTCCAAGAGATACCTGATTGAATAGCTCTCCTTCGCTACCGGCTGCAAAGTTCATAGGTACAACTAGCTGGCCAAACGCAGTTGCCGAAATAGTAATTGTTTCACCTGACGGATCTTCAAATGAACGTCCCGAGAGGTATGCCCGAGTAATGCGTGTTACTAATGCCTCAACACGAGCCTCATCGTTCATTTCAACGTCCTTTCGTGAAAGTGGTGCTAAAATGATAAATTCGTCGCCACCTGTTCTAAAGGCCGAACCCTGAAAGTACAAACTATCAGTTTGTCTGATTACTGCCTGCAGACCTGCTCCAAATTGCGCAAGAATATCGTCTGCATATTCATGGCCAACTTGCTCATTTACTAGTTTGAATCTATCAAGGTCTACCATAACTACTGCAAAGGGGTCATCTCTTGCTAGTAGTTCAGCAAACTGTTTCTGCATGGCTCGTTTATTTGGCATGTTTGTATTTGGGTCTAAGTATGCAAGCTCAGCCTCTTCAGCAAGTTCTGGAGCTATTACTGAGGCGATAGACGTTCGAGCAGTAGCAGTTGAGCGCAATAAGCCTCCGACTGCTACTCGGCCAATATCTCCAGCAGACGTAAATACACGCTCGACGCGTGATTTTAGTCCATTAGTCTGCTCAACTGACTCCATACTATTATTATAGCATTTTTGTCAATATATATCAATATTTCTGTATTCACTAGGCTCACGTTTTTGTGTCATTCTGAACTTGATTCAGAATCTAATCATTACTAGTCAGACATGGATCCTGAATCAAGTTCAGGATGACAGACAGGGGACGTTTGACATAGCCTGACAAGATGAATATAGTATTGGTTAGAATGAATACGTATTACACAGCAGTACAGTCACTCCTCCTCAGCCTTCAACGGCTGTGCTTCAGTACATTTGAAGCCCGAAGCGCGATTTAGCATCACGCCGAGCACAGCCCCAAGCAATATCGGGTTTCAACACCCGATATTTTAATTTGAAGAAAGATCTACAGAGTGATTACTGAATATATAAAACAACCTATAGAATTTGTTGATGTCACCCAGCGTGACGGCGAACAGATGGAAATTAACCCAGTTACAATCGAAGATAGAATCGCAGTATTTGATGAACTTGTAAAAACAGGCATCAAGATATTTGAAATTGGGCATCTTGGCAATTCTGGCAGAGAAGGTAAGGACGAAGGCGATCAAGCCTATGCGCGAGCATTAATTAACCACATCGCCGAGATGGAATTAGTAGATTCACGGTATACAGATGTGAAGCTGCAAGTGTTGTTTGGCTCGCAGGAGGCAATCATTTCCGAAGGCCTCGAAGCACTTGATGGCTTCGACAAAGAACGAGTGATTATACACGTCTACGATAGATTGTCAGAGAGTTTACGTAACCTCGCCACTATACCATACACACAGGAGCAATCTGCAAGGCGTGTCTGTGCTGCTGCAGACATTGCACTTGCTCGCGGATTTACACACTTCTCAGTATCTGGAGAGGGCGCTACTGACTGTTCTGTAGATCAAGCAATTGAATACTACACCCATATTGCTCAGTACCTTGATGTCCATGGTGCGGAGTCAATTAATCTGAATCTTGCAAATACGTTTGGCTCACCGCCAGAAGGTGAGTGGGACAGTATCGGGCTTGCCTACTTTAATATGATGGTTAAACTAAAAACCCCAGGCGTGACAACATCAGTTCATGTTCATAATGATGATACAAGTGCAACTGAATTTAGCATAGCCGCCATTAGGGCCGGCTTCGATAAAGTTGAAGGGACTTTAATTGGCATGGGCGAACGTAGCGGCAACGTTGCGCTCTGTGACGTAATCATTAGACTACTCGAGATTGCCCGTATTCAAGTAGAATCAAGCCGTAAACCAACCAGTATATTTAGACTCGGAAGTTTAGCAAGTAGAAATAGTATCTTCGCGGAACGCTACATCCCTGAGTCTATAGCCTCTGATCTATCATATTGGCACGCGGCCTCTCAGAAAATCGCTGAAATCTACGGTACTACTCGGCGCTTTGAAGGCACTTCACTTGGTGATCCGGAAGCGTATAACGCAGGCTCAGGGCCACACGACAACGCCGCGCTTCGTGCCTTAATGAATCCTGCAAAAAATCCATTATGGCGCAATTACTTACGTATTGCCTTAATACATTCAATGCTTGGCAGGCCTGAAGCCGAAGGAATAATTGAGGCTGACCCAGTTGTTATCAAAAACATTACAGTAGATGGCAGAGCGGGCGGGGGAGCAACATCTAGAATCATTAACGGAGATTTTGAGACTGTAGATTCGCATACCGAGGCAATCGCGAGAGCTCGTAAAGACATATCTAACATCTACGCGGCTATAGCAGCGTAAGCCTACCTAGGGGTGTTGACTCAGATCAGTTTCTAGGGTAGAATACGTTAGATCATTACCAAAGACAGTAGGCATATATAAGACCTACCGAGGAGATGAAACAAACATATTGTTTTTATCCGAGTAGTCTTTGGCAATGCGAGAACCAAAGACTATTTTTTTTACTTAGTTTTTAACACTCGATTATGTTCATTAACAATCTGGTCGACACTATTAAATATAACAATGAGGTGAAGCACTATGGCGATTACTCGCGGTAAAAAACAGACTCTCGTTAGTGAACTGAACGATCTTCTTGGTACATCTAAGATGACCGCATTCGCTCACTACGACGGATTGACTGTGGCTGATCTTCAAATACTACGTCGAGCTGCTCGTGAACAGGGCATCACAATCAAGATTGTTAAAAACCGTCTTGTCCGTGTTGCACTTTCTCAGAACGAGAACCTTAAGGGTGCTGATACCAGCCCACTTACAGGCCAACTTCTATACGCAGTGAGCTCAGAAGACGAAGTTGCACCAGCACAGGTTTTAGCAAAATTTGCTAAAACTCACGCAGACCTTAAAATTGCAGGAGCTATTTCTGCACAGGGCGAGCTACTTGGTGTAGATGAAGTAAAGTCACTAGCAACACTCCCAAGCAAGAACGAGCTTATTGCTCAGGTACTTGCAACACTTTCATCACCACTTAGTGACGTTATGGGTGGCCTCTCTGGCAACCTACACGCACTGTTAGATGGCGTTGAAGCAAAAGCAAGCTAAATCACTCATATGAGTGTCATTCTGAACTAGATTCAGAATCCAATACTAATAAAAATCCGCCAACTGGCGGATGTCAATTGAAAGGAAATCACATGGCTGATTTAAAGAAGATTGCAGAACAGCTTACGGGCCTAACTGTACTAGAAGTAAACGAACTTAAGACTATTCTTAAAGATGAATACGGCATTGAACCTGCAGCAGCAGTTGCAGCAGTAGCAGCAGCTCCAGCTGGCGACGGTGGTGAAGCAGCTGGCGACGAAAAGAGTGAATTTGACGTCATTCTTAAAGACGCTGGCGCACAAAAAGTAGCAGTAATTAAAGCTGTGAAAGAACTTACCGGACTTGGTCTTGGTGAAGCAAAAGCTATTGTAGACGGCGTTCCAAAAGCTGTTAAAGAAAAAGTAAGCAAAGACGACGCAGAAGCTGCTAAAAAAGCTCTAGAAGAAGCTGGCGCAACTGTAGAACTAGCTTAGTATATTTTCAACAGAAGCGTCCTGAGCTTGTCGAAGGTCGCAACTGTAGAACTCGCGTAATACACTTTCTAAAAAATCGACCAGATTGTATAACGGAAACCACCCGGCACTATGCCCGGGTGGTTTTCAATTGAACCAAAAACGTTGCGTCATTCCTGCGCAGGCAGGAATCTTTAGAGCCTAGAGAACCCTGCCTGCGCAGGAATGA
>JBGSPG010000010.1:0-2687 GCA_041738725.1 Saccharimonadales bacterium (SeqCode) | reverse complement strand
GGAGTACCATAAAGACAGAAAGTTAGCTGCAATCGTAGGATTTCTAGGTAGTGTGACATTCGGGAGTTCAATATTAATCCAAAGTTCAAAAGCCAAGGGTAGACGTCAACTAGACGAAGTGGATGAAACTCTCGAGAGGATCGCAACCAGTGTTACATCAATTAACGCCAGTAATACATACCTGCAGACACGTCTACATGGAGCATACACCGAATTTGCACAGCGTGTACTTGAAGGTGAAATGAGTAGAGAAGATGCTGAAACTCAACTTCTAGAGCTTGCAGTCATGGATTTTACCCACGATTTAGACGAAAGTGAGTAAAACCCTTTACAACAGATCAGTTCATCTGTATAATCAATATTTGTAACTTATGGCTGTTAACAAGGAAGTAATCCAACTCGAAGGAAAAGTAATTGAAGCGCTTCCCAGTGCTCAGTTTCGCGTAGAACTCGAGAACGGCCATCAGATCATCGCCCACGTGGCTGGTAAAATGCGGAAGCACTATATCAAACTCGTTGCTGGCGATAGCGTTACGGTTGAGTTAACCCCTTACGATCTTACTAAGGGCAGAATCACCTACCGCAAATCATAAATCATTTTTAATCTATACGTAAGGAGTTTTACGTGAAGGTACGTGCAAGCGTCAAAAAGATTAGTCCTGATGATCAACTAGTTCGTCGTAAAGGCAGACTATACGTCATCAACAAGAAGAAACCTAAGCATAAGCAGAGGCAAGGTTAGTATGGCTCGAATATCAGGCGTAACTATCCCTACTGAAAAGCAAGTGCAGATTAGTCTTACCTATGTGTATGGCATCGGTCCTGCGCACGCAAAAACAATATTAGAGGCAACAAAAGTTGCACCTACAACACGAGTGAAGGATCTTACAGAATCTGAACTTGATGCTATCCGAGCAGAAATTGACAAAAACTTTACTGTTGAAGGTGATCTTCAGCGTATTGTTGGTGGCAATATCAAACGCTTGAAGGATATTCAGACATATCGTGGCATTAGACATAAGAATAACCTCCCTGTCAGAGGACAACGCACTCGTACCAACGGTCGAACGAAGCGCGGTAAGCGTGTAGCTGTTGGTGGCACACAAAAGAAGGCTGCGTCAAAGACGTAGGTTGCATAAGGAATATATGGCAGAATCAACTACAACCCCGACTACAGTAAGTACACCGAGTACTTCAAAAAAGAAGAAGGTAAAACGAATCGTTCCTTCTGGACAGCTTCATATTAAAGCTACGTTCAATAACACAATTATTACTATTACCGACAAACAGGGAGGCGTTATAGCTACTGCAAGTGCTGGCGGCTGCGGATTCCGTGGTAGCAAAAAAGGTACTGCATACGCTGCGCAAGTTGCCGGTGAAAAAGCACTTACAACTGCAAAGCAAAATAACAGCCTTAATACTGTTTCAGTGTTTGTTAAAGGTGTTGGTCAAGGCCGAGATGCAGCTATACGAGCTGCAGCTACACTCGGTATAGAAATTGAAGCTATTGCAGATAAAACAGGTATCGCACATGGTGGCGTACGACCACGAAAGGTACGAAGGACTTAGTTTATGGCACGAGATAGATCCCCAATTGTAAAACAGAGTCGACGTGAAGGCTATGCCCTTCACCCGAAGGCACACAAAATTATGCTTCGACGTACCACCATTCCTGGTGAACACGGTCAAGGCAGACGAAGCAAACCAAGCGGTTACTCACTTCAACTACGAGAGAAGCAGAAGGTTCGAAGACTCTATGGTCTTCTAGAAAAGCAGTTTAGTAACTTAATGAAGGAATCTAACCGTAGCTCAGGTCAATCTGGCCAGATACTTCTACAGCTTCTCGAACGACGCCTCGACAACGCAGTCTACCGAGCAGGCTTTGCGACATCACGTCGTGGTGCACGTCAGCTTGTTGGTCATGGCCACTTTATGCTAAACGGCCGAAGAGTAGATATTCCTTCAATCCGTATGAACGAAGGTGATGAGCTTGTAGTACGACCAAAAAGTGCTTCAAACGAATACTTTAAGCAACTTGCCGACGTTAGCACAGCTTCTAGCCAACCAAAACTAGGCTGGTTAACAAGTGATGTGAAGAAAATGACAATAAAAATCACTGGCGTTCCTTCTCGCGAAGAAGCAGAACCAGATATTAATGAACAATTAATCGTAGAGTTTTACTCACGCTAAGCTATAAGGAGCAACAATGTCAAATATGATTCACAACCCAGCACTCGCATCAGTAGATAATCACGGTACAAACAGTGCCACATTCGCTATTGAGCCACTTCACACCGGATACGGTATGACACTCGGTAATAGCTTACGTCGAGTACTACTTTCTAGCATTGCCGGTGCAGCAGCATCTGCATTCAAAATAGAAGGCATTACGCACGAATTTACTACAGTTGACGGTGTTAAAGAAGATGTCGTCGATATCATGCTTAACCTCAAGCTTGTACGATTTAAGGTATATAGTGATGAGCCACAAACTGTTCGTATCGAAAAGAAGACTAAAGGCGCAATTACTGCAGCTGACATTAAAACAACTGATCAGGTAGAAGTTGTTAACCCAGAACAAGTCATTGCAACACTCGACAGCGCAAAGCCATTTGTAATGGATATTGTTGTAGAAGCTGGTCGTGGTTACCGAACTGTTGAAGCAACTGAAAACCGTATTAGTGGCA
>JBGSPG010000006.1:0-2450 GCA_041738725.1 Saccharimonadales bacterium (SeqCode) | reverse complement strand
ACATGTCTATTGGCTACCGACCTATCTTAGCCGAGAGTATAAAGACCTGCCACTACACACACCAGCAGAACTCATTGCCAGTACTTCGAACCCTGAGGCGATTGAAGCTGCCGAAATGAACGATACGCTGCGCCAAAAACTCAAAGATCACCAAGTAAATGGTGATTTAGTAATCGGTATGTCTGCGGGTGATCTAGACGCCTGGCTGAGAGCAATTACATTTTAAAAATATTACGGTATAAACGTGCCGTAGTTAATGGGTATGTCTTCGGCGGTAAATTTTGATTCGTAGTAGGTCATGATTTTATAATCGTCTGGTAAGTCGGATTCGTGGAGATCAAAGCTGAGTTCTGAAATCTTCCATTTTGCTGCCACTAGCTGCTCTAGGCTCCATAAAAATAGATCTCGGCTATCCGTCTTAAATTTAAGTTTTCCGGTGTCCTTTAAAATACTGCGATACTGTCGCAAAAACTGTTCATGACTTAATCTTCGCCTGACACTTCTCTTCCGTAGAAATGGATCGGGAAATGTAAGCCAGATTGTATCAATAGAATTTGCTGGAAATACCCTTTCTAACTCGTGTAAGCTCATACGTAAGAAGGCAATGTTATTCACCCCCTCTTCAAGTGCCTGTTTGGCACTGGTATACAAACGATCCGATTTTATATCTATGGCAATAAAGTTACAATCGGGGTATTTTTTGGCGAGTGCAAGACTAAACTGAGCGTTACCTGCTGCAATTTCTAGAATAAGTGGTTTTGTTGAGTCTAGCCATGGACTCAACTTCTCCTTTACTGCAACCGGGTCGTCAACTCTTGCATGTGAAGCAGTATTGGAATAACCATCGAAGTGCGCAAATTTATATTTTTTTCGTTTACGAGAAATTATATGATGTGCAAACGGATCAGTAGAATTTGCTTGTTGTTCTACCATTTGATCCTACTGTGCCACAGGCTGCAAACCCAAACTTTGGTCATTGACTTCATATTGACTGAAGCTGTCAAAACCTGCCATAACCTTAAGCTGTGTACTAAGAGCCTCGATCTTTGCTTTCGTAATTTGAGCATCAATCGGTGTAGTTTTATCTGATGAATTATCTTCAGCCGAAAGTACTTTATTACGCAGGCTATTTCCCGGTCGCGCGAGATCATACTTCTTTTGCGGACTCTTCAAATACATAATATACGCTGCTGCCACCAAAATAAGTGAAATCAAAACTATAATTATTAGTGCTCCAAGCAGGCCCAGATTAGGATTTTTGCGACCATCTACTACATTATCTCCTAGGTGATCCATGTGCTCACTCACTTGGAACCTCACTTGTGCCAGAAGCCAGTAACTTACCATATAGGTCACCAAGTTGCGGTTTAATTACTGAGTCCAGTAACTTATCTAACGCGACTACATCATCACTCACTATCTGCCTTTTGTTACGTGCCTCTTGTAGCTTTTGCTGAAATTCAGTTGTCTTATTTGCGCAATCAGGAACTTGCACCACTTGATCTCTTGCAAGATCATACTCTTCGTAATTGTTTCTAAACGTGGTGAGTGCGGACTCTAATTCGGTTGTGTGTTCGCGGAGTTTAGCTGCATTTGGTTGTTTGTTGCGTTCAAGACGTTGTACAAATAAATCGAGTTGCTGATGAATAAATACATACGAATGGAGCCTATCGACTCTGGTCCGCAGGTCTTGTGTACGAACAGAACCATCGAGCGTTTCCTGTGCGGTAGTGCATGGTGATGCATATATAACTTTTGTATTTTTTTGCATACCTATAGTAATAAATAGTCCAATAGCTAGCAGAGCGGTTGTTGCAATGATAATACTGGTGATTTTAGTCTGTTTTTTCACTATATTATTGTATCACTGCCGAGAACATATAACCCGTCGTTTGCGTGAATCAAGCCCTCAATTTGTAGATCTTCTAGTACTGAACCAAGTGATTGAGCCCGATAGTCTACCGTGGCCTCTTGCAACTGCGTTAGTGTCATATTTTGATTTGCAAGCTGCCGTAAAACAAAACCCCTCACCTGTCTGCGCGAACCCTCAAACCTAGATTGCTTGGTATGATGTTTGCTCCGTCTCGATGGGTTAGGTTCTGTAGCTTTTAAGTGTACTCCGTAATCCATCAGGGCCCAGTACCACTCTCTATTAGAGAGCTCACCGAGATTACCGAGGGTTTGTTCGACTAGTGGCAGAATATCAGAATCATGAACCTTAGTTTGCCCAGAGAAGCAGTGATGTATAAAGATGGTTCGAATGTTGGTTTCTATAAATACTGCCGGCTGATTATAGGCATACGCCAAAATTGCACCAGCTGTATTTGGCCCAACACCCGGCAAAGCAACCAGTTCTGTCTGCGTAGAAGGAATAACCCCGCCAAATTGCTGGCATGTCACCCGGGCAGCCTGATGTAAAAATTTTGCACGTCGATTGTATCCTAGGCCTA
>JBGSPG010000109.1:0-17612 GCA_041738725.1 Saccharimonadales bacterium (SeqCode) | reverse complement strand
CGAACGAGGCTTGCTACCAAACCGATCTTCCGTGGAGTCATGTCGACACCTTTTGCTTGTGCTTTAACGTAAATAGGCATGATTATTTCTCTTTGCCTCCGTGTTTACGGAACTTTCTAGTCGGTGAAAATTCGCCAAGCTTATGGCCGACCATGTTTTCACTAACAAACACCGGTACATGTACCTTGCCATTATGTACGGCAATAGTTCTCCCAACCATATCTGGGCTGATTGTGCTTGCTCGTGCCCAAGTTTTAATAACCGTACGGTCATCGGCACCAAGGGCTGCTACTTTTTTAGCGAGCTTCGCATCTACAAATGGTCCTTTTTTTAGACTTCTACTCATACTTACTTCCTTTTAGCCTGATGACGGCTTCTAATAATAAACTTAGTTGTTCGCTTGTTGCGTCTGGTTCGGTACCCAAGCGTTGGCTTGCCCCATGGGGTCTTTGGTTGTCCACCAATACCATGAGCACCACCATCACCACCACCGTGTGGGTGATCGGTTGCGTTCATAGCAATACCACGAACACTTGGACGGAAACCGAGGTGACGTTTACGTCCGGCAGAACCGATTTTAACGTTCTGGTGTTGTTCGTTACCGACATTACCAAGAGTGGCCATGCAGTTAACGTTAATCATACGTACTTCACCACTTGGTAGTTTTACCTGTGCGTAATCACCCTCTTTAGCAGTAAGCTGTGCTTTTACACCAGCTGAACGTACCATTTGGGCGCCGCGGCCAGGCTGAAGTTCGATTCCGTAAATGAAGCTACCAGTTGGAATACTCTTAAGTGGTAGCCGGTTGCCATCTTCAATTGCGGCTTTTTCACCGATTGTAATGACTTGTCCAACCTTCATTGAGCCGCTTGCAAGCACATAATGGTACTTGTTGTTCTGATCTTTAATACGTGCGATGTTTGCAGTACGGTTAGGATCATATTCAATCGCTTCAATTGTAGCTGTTTCAAAATCAAGTTGCTTAAAGTTTACAAGTCGGTAGAATCGTTTTGCACCACCACCACGGTGTCGAACAGTAATACGACCCTGGTTGTTACGGCCATTAGTACGTCGTTTAACAACGAGGAGTGATTTAAGAGGTTTATTAGTAGTAACTTTAGAAAAGTCCTGACTTGTCATGCCTCTTCGAGCAGGAGTAGTAGGTTTTAATACTTTAATAGCCATTATTTCTTCTCCCCTTCTTCATCAAAAATCTTGATTGAATCACCTTCTTTGAGTCTTACGTATGCCTTTTTAATATCCTTACGTTCGCCAATAATTGCGCGAGCACGTCGGTTGCCAAGTCGAATTGATCGAGCTTTTTTACCGTTTTGGATAACAATATTCACTGCTTCAACAGTTACATTAAACTGAGCTTCAACGGCTGCCTTTATCTGTATTTTGTTTGAGCTTGAAGGTACTACAAATATGTAAGTCTGGTTGAGTGTACTCTGTTGGTACGCCTTTTCGCTCATCCGTGGTTTCAAATTAAGCATGTGCATCTCCCTTTGGTGGTACGGCAAGCCAGTTTTTAACAATTACTACTGAAGCTGGTGTAATTACAATTGCGTCTGCGTTCATGATGTCATAGACATTAAGATACATTGCCTGTGTAACCTTCAGGTTCGGTACGTTACGTGTTGCGCGGTCCATAAGTGCATCTTTATTGTCTACAACAAGGAGTACACGGCGTGTAAGCTTGTGCTTAGCTAGGAGTGTGAGTGTATCTTTAACTTTACCGTCTTTTGTTGAAAATTCATCAACAATGATCTTTTTAGATTGGCTAGCAAGTGTTAGTGACTGACGAAGCGCAAGTCGCTTCTGAGCCATAGGGACGGTAATTGTATAGTTTTCAGTACCGTTCGGCCCGAATACAACACCACCACCGCGCCAGATAGGATTCCTAGATGAACCGAAACGTGCACGTCCTGTACCTTTTTGCTTCCATGGCTTTTTACCACCACCACGTACGAGTCCACGAGTTTTAGTAACTGCGTAGTTCTCTCGTCCGTTTGCAAGATATGCTTCGTACGCACGCTTGATGAGTTCGTGATTATTAACGTCAACTGCAAATACTTCTTTTGGAAGTGTTGGTGATGCAGGTGTTTTCTTCACTGGAGTAGTTTTTACGTCTGCCATATTATGCTCCTACTACCGTTACAAGACTCTTCTTAGGGCCTGGAATAGCACCCTTAAGGCCTATAAGATTATTTTCAACATCTATAAGAGCAACACTAAGTCCACGTACGGTAACTTGTTCTGAACCCATTTGCCCAGCCATTCGCTTACCTTTAAAGACTTTTTGTGGGTACATAGAACCGATTGAACCAGGACGGCGAACCATTCCGTTACCACCGTGAGTGCTTGCACTCGTTGCAAAGTTATGTCGTTTTACTGTTCCAGCAAAACCTTTACCTTTGCTTGTGCCGGTAACTTTCACCATGTCGCCAATTTCGAATGTTGAAACATCAAAAGAGGAGCCTACTTTTTGCTCCTCAGAGATTGTGTCTACACGAAATTCACGAATAACGCGTGGCATAAGTTCTTTGTTAGCCTTAGCTACATGTCCCTTAACAGATTTACTTGTGTTCTTACCGCCGCCAAGTGCAATCTGCACAGCAGTATAACCGTCTGTTTCATCGGTTTTAATTTGCGTGATCGTGCATGGTCCGGCTTGTACCAAAGTGATTGGTACTAAAAAACCGTCCTCAGCGAGGATCTGCGTCATTCCTATTTTTGTCCCTAGTATTGCTTTCATTTTGTTCCTTATTAACCTCTTAGCAAACAAAAATATTGGTCGATCTCTGGTATCCGTTTGTCTCTTTGACTTCCGGACCTTTAGACGTGCCAATCATTTACCATTGGAGGCATGAAATTACCAAACAAGTGTAACAGATTAATTTAAGTAGTGCAACAGTTCATAGTCGCATACGGAGTAATCATTAAAGAATAATGCCGACCGGGAGGTAAAAACTGATAAATGTTGCAACTAAAAGTACGGCAAATTCGATCTTCCTATCGATCTGAAAGTGTTCATGTGTTGCAAATATAATTCCTAACAGGAGACCAAATGGCAGACTGATGTTACGAAACGCTCCGATTTCTACGTTAATTACGCGGATCCAGAGAGTACCAAGTATAAAAAAGAGTACAATCTTTAAAAAATAGACTGAATCATGCTCTTGTATAACCTTTTTTGACGGTCTTTTTTTTGTTTTTGCCATAATATGTATTATTTAAGCATAGTAAGCATAAAAAGAAAACTGCCCTGATGGGCAGCTTTGCTTATGAGAGCGGTCAGTCACGACACTTTCTTTTGTCATTCCTGCGAAGGCAGGAATCTTTATATACCGGATCCTGAAACGAGTTCAGGATGACACGGCTGTTAGTTCATTCGAATTTCAGCGTCACAGCCCGCAGGGAGTGAGAGATTCATCAAACTGTCTATAGTCTTAGGTGTTGGGTCTAAGATGTCTATAAGACGCTTGTGAACACGCATTTCGAATTGCTCCATGCCTTTTTTGTAGACATGAGGACTTTTAATGACCGTATACTTACTTTTACGAGTAGGTAGTGGAATCGGGCCGTTAATTGTTGCACCTGTTCGGAGTGCAGTATCGATAATCTGTTTCGCAGACTGATCGATAATTTTGTGATCGTATGCCTTAAGGCGAATACGAATCTTCTGTTTCTGTGGAGTTTCCGACATTAGTAGAAACCTTTCGATGTGTTATTGCTGGCTTAACCCAGCTCGGTACAGTAACCTCCGATGAACGATGTAAGACCATTCAACTGAGTTCTCAGTACAATTGTTATTGTAGTACAAATTATAGCACCATTGCCGTATCTGTCAATCAATGCCGGGGTGATGAAGTTATAACAGTATCAACCGAAGATAGTGCTGAACGACCTTGCCGTCTAGCGACTCGATTCAGCCTACTGACTAGACCTCTGTCTTTTTCAAATCCTGCACCACACACAGTACGTGTTCGTCGTCTAAGTAAGCCGACAGGTATTTCTTTCGGTCCAGTACAACCACTACAGGCATGGTGTGTCTCGCCCAGTACACGGCTACTTGCAGATTCATGTCTTCCACAAAAGGCATCTTCGCATCCTCTATCAGCCCCTAGAACTACATTACCCGCTAGGGTGTTAGCCGGGTCGTACGCATAGAACATTCTATCTGGAAAACTTCCAGCAACTACAAACTCACCCTCTGGCATACCTGAATTTGCAGTACGTGCTACTGCGATATTGTCCATACCGTTAAAAGCTGGGCACTCGTCACACGGCTCGAGTGGTCGGAAGTTTTGTTCGTTTATACGTGACACAGCTGCTCCTATCAATGTTAAGTATAATGTTCGGTTACTGTGGTTGCAAGCATAAACAAATAGAGGTGCTGCAATGAGCACCTCAATTGTAGTTTTGTTACGTATTACTATTTAGTAATCTTTGTAACAACACCTGCACCAACAGTACGGCCACCTTCACGAATCGCGAAGTTTAGACCTTGTTCCATGGCGATCGGGGCGAGCAACTTAACTTTGAAGGTTACGGTGTCACCTGGCATTACCATTTCTTTGTCTGCTGGAAGTTCAACTTCACCAGTTACATCAGTAGTACGGAAGTAGAACTGTGGTTTGTAACCCTTGAAGAATGGTGTGTGTCGGCCACCTTCGTCTTTAGAAAGAATGTAGACCTCTGCATCAAACTCAGTGTGTGGAGTAATTGAACCTGGCTTACAGATAACCTGACCACGTTCGATGTCGTCTCGTTCGATACCTCGTAGAAGGATACCGGCGTTATCACCAGCTTGACCCTGATCAAGGTTCTTCTTGAATGCTTCGATACCAGTTACAACAGTTTTACGTGTTTCACGGATACCAACGATTTCAACTTCTTCATTGATCTTAACGATTCCAGTTTCAATACGGCCAGTAGCAACAGTACCACGACCCTTGATTGAAAATACGTCTTCGATAGGCATAAGGAATGGCTTGTCGAGGTCGCGCTTAGGTTCTTCAACGTATGTATCCATAGCGTTAACAAGTTCCATAATTGCATCTTCGTTAGCTGCGTCACCTTCAAGTGCCTTTGTAGCAGAACCCTTGATGATAGGACAGTCTCGGTCGAAGCCGTTCTTAGCTAGTAGATCACGGATATCGTCTTCTACAAGCTCTACAAGCTCTTCGTCTGCAAGATCCATCTTGTTCATGAATACAAGAATCTTAGGTACACCAACTTGCTTTGCAAGAAGTACGTGTTCACGAGTTTGTGGTAATGGGCCGTCGTTCGCACCAACAACCAAAATTGCGCCGTCGATTTGTGCGGCACCAGTGATCATGTTTTTAACATAGTCAGCGTGTCCTGGCATATCAACGTGTGCGTAGTGTCGCTTTTCGCTTTCGTACTCTTGGTGAGACGTAGCAATAGTGATACCACGCTGTCGCTCTTCTGGAGCGTTGTCGATCTGAGCGTAATCAACTTTTTTGTTGACGTCACTTGGAAGTCGCTTCGCAAGTACAGCTGTGATAGCTGCTGTTAGTGTAGTTTTACCGTGATCCACGTGACCCATTGTGCCAACGTTTACATGCGGCTTTGTTCTGTCAAAATCTGCCATGTTTTCTCCTTTACCTTCAAATATTTGATGGTGTATTAATAATTAGTTAACGTTAATGACTCTGCGCGTTCCATATTGCCATGAGTGCAAAGCCCTCACGCGAGATACCAGACTATTGTAGATGATCACGCCTCTGTTGTAAAGAGATACTATGCTTCCATGATTATATACGTGCAGTACGAAGCATGTGCGCAACTTTAAATGCAGCTCTGTGCATACGTTTGACTGGGGTAGATTGCAATCCAGCTGCTTCTATAGCGAGCGTATACTCGGTTTTTGCGTGTCCCGTGAGCAGTCTTTTTGACTTATGTAGCATGAACGAGGTATCAAGCTCTGATCGGTCGCGTGCGGTGGTCGAATGCCCTAAATCGGTGTAGCGTTTTTGAATTCCAGATTGGAATGCGCGCATACACTGTGCATTCTTCTGTGTACGTTGCTCGATCGACATTCGGTTAGGAACTAGCGTATCTGATGCTACTGCAAACACACTTACTAGCTGTTCAGTCGGAGTCGTGGATGTGTCGTAGTCATGATACGTATTTTTCAGGTCTGCCCAGATTGCATGTGCAGGCTTCGCATTCGGAGCCTCTAAGTCTACTGGAAACAAAATATCGAGTTCACCGTCTGAGTAGTGATCAAATCTGTGAGTATCAGAGGTTGCGTCATGTAGTCCACTAACAAGTTGTTGGATCGCCTCTAAGTCAGCTATTGCCCATTCTGCCTTTTGACGTCGCAGTCGCTCCGTTCCAATTTGTGTCATTTCAATCCTTCTGCCACCCAGTAAATATTGATATGTCTACTATACCAACAATACTTGAAACTCCTAGGTCTTCTCTACTTTGCGCGGTTAGCAATTACAGCTTCAGCAACGTGTGATGGAACCTCAGCGTAATGATCGAGCTCCATTGTTGAACTCGCACGGCCCTGAGTCATTGAACGGATATCGGTGGTGTAGCCGAACATTTCAGAGAGTGGTACGAATGATAGAATCACTTTAGCGTTCGAGCGGTCTTCCATGCTTTCAACGCGGCCACGACGGCCGTTTAAGTCACCAATTACGTCACCCATGAACTCTTCAGGAACCACAACTTCAACCTTCATAATTGGCTCTAGGAGAATAGGAGAAGCGTTTTTAACACCACTTTGTAGTGCCATAGATCCGGCAATTTTAAAGGCCATTTCATTAGAGTCAACATCATGGTAACTACCGTCGTAAAGTTCAGCAGAAATGTCTACTACAGGGTATCCAGCAATAACACCATTGCCCATTGCTTCTTCAATACCGTTTTGAACAGGCTTAACGTATTCGCTTGGAACAACACCACCCTTAATAGAGTTAATGAACTCGAAGCCCTTACCTGGCTCTTGCGGCTTCAGGCGAATCCATACATCACCATATTGACCACGACCTCCAGATTGCTTGATGAATTTACCTTGAATTTCAACTTCTTTTTTAATTGTTTCGCGGTATGCAACTTGCGGTTGGCCAATGTTCGCTTCAACGCTAAACTCACGCTTCATACGGTCTACGAGGATTTCTAGGTGAAGTTCACCCATTCCAGAAATGATAGTCTGGGCAGTTTCTTCATCCGTATGGACACGGAAGGTAGGATCTTCTTCTGCTAGACGCTGTAGTGCAAGGCCCATCTTCTCCTGATCAGCTTTAGTTTTAGGTTCAATTGCAATTGAAACTGGAGGTTCAGGGAAGTCGATACTTTCAAGAATAATCGGATTAGTAAGATCACACAGAGTGTTACCCGTAGTGACTTTTTTAAGTCCGATGATTGCAGCGATGTCGCCAGCTTCTACTTCAGTAACATCCTCACGCTTATCTGCGTGCATTCGTACTAGGCGACCAACACGTTCTTTTTGGCCTGTTGAGCTATTAATTATGTAGCTACCTGCTGTAACCGTACCTGAATAGACACGGAAGAAACAGAGTTTACCCATAAATGGATCGGTTGCGATTTTAAACGCGAGCGCAGAAAATGGCTCATCATTTGATGGCTTTCGTTCAATTTCATCACCAGTTTTAGTATGTGTACCCCATACAGAACCACGATCGATTGGGCTTGGTAGGAACTCAGCCATAAGGTCGAGTACTTTTTCTACAATAACGCCACGGCCATCTCCACCAGTTACGAGGAATAATTGTCCAGAAAGCACACCCTTACGGAGGGCTGCACGGAATTCTGTATCAGAAATAGCTTCTTCACCTTCTTCAAGGTATTTCATCATAAGTTCGTCATCATGTTCGACTGCTGCCTCAATAAGTAGAGAACGGGCATTCTTCGCCTTTTCTAGCATGTCTTCAGGAATCTCGCTTACAGCAAGTTCTTTATCGTGATATTCAGTGTAGGTGTATGCCTTCATTTCAAGAAGATCGACAACACCATTGATGCTCTGTTCAAATCCAATAGGAATGTGAACAGGAAGCGCACGTTTTGTAAGACGGGCATGGATAGTCTCAAGAGACTTCCAGAAGTCGCCACCGGTTTGGTTGATCTTGTTAATAAAGCACACGCGTGGAACGTTGTATTTGTCTGCCTGGCGCCATACGGTCTCAGACTGTGATTCAACACCCATCTTACCGTCAAATACTGTTACAGCACCGTCGAGCACTCGAAGAGAACGTTCTACCTCTACTGTGAAGTCGATATGTCCCGGTGTGTCGATAATGTTGATCTGGTGACCCTTCCAGAAACATGTGACCGCTGCAGACGTGATTGTAATACCACGTTCTTTTTCTTGCTCCATCCAGTCTGTAGTTGCGCCGTCGCCCTCACCACGTACCACACCGATTTTGTGGTTAATACCAGTTCGGTACAGAATACCCTCAGTAGTGGTAGTTTTACCGGCATCAATATGCGCAATAATACCAACGTTACGTAACTTAAGTAGATCAATCTTCTTGGTTGCCATTTCTCTTCTTTCTTACTTTTTTAGACACTAAAAATACAATTCAACTTTCAATTATAACAGATATGTCGCGTGTTACAAGTTAGGTTACGCTAGTGAGTTCAACAGTCTCTTGGACTGAATCTGTATTAGCTGTAGTAGGAGCTAGTGGTCCGGCTGGTAGATCAGGTTGTGGCTCATCTAAATCAGCAAGTCCACGCCCGACTTGTACCTCTACCTCTACAGGAACCAACTCTATGTAGTCACATAAGCAACAAACACCATTTTTTACACCGGTGGATCCAAGCTTTGACTGTAGATCTTCAATCCGCTCTACTGCACTTACTGAACGCCTAGATCCGTCCCTGTCCATCGCAGCGCTGTGTTCAGTCAGGAACGCACCATACCGCACAGTAGATGTAGTGTGCTCAACAGCACCTAGTAGTGAGGGTGATACGAAGTAATCAAGCGTCCCTTGAAAAGTAGCTTCCGCGAATAAACTACTGCGACATTGCTTTGGGTTGGGTGTATTTTTCATTATATGAATACGTTAGCAGAGATTAACAGAGTAAACAAAAGCGATTTATTCAGCTTGGATAAGGCGAACCGTACTTGTAAATGCGTTCAAATACTCATCATTTCCCGCAACTGCATCTGCGACTTGTGCTTTATATGCAAGTTTATATACTCTGGCCATCGTTTCGTCAGTAGGTTCAGAGGCATAACTGACCATAATATGGCTGAGGCGTTGATATAAATCTGCTCGTTCCATCCCGTAAGTGGCTTTTGACTCGCCAAATAATTCACGGGCAATTACCTGGTGTTTTGAGAGTTTGAATTCTGACATAGAATTATATAATACCTACACTGCGCAGTTTAAACAAAACCGTTATGTAACCTACCATTATAGGCTTCGAAGCTGAGTTGCACCAAGTGCACGTAGGACATCTTTACCACTGTTACCACCAGCCTGTTCGGCAGTATACAGTGCATCCTGAACAACTCTCATCTGGTCTTCATCTAACTGCGCAACGTTTCTGGGGCGTAGTTTAAAAGCGTCTACGGCAAGATCAATACCTGCACCGAGAGCAGCTTCTTCAGTGAATCCAGTGTTTCCGTAGGGAGTATTTTCAAATAAAGCCATGTTAAACTGGTTACCTAGAACCGTGCGAAGTGTGCGAAAGCACGGTTGGCGTCTGCCATTTTGTGTGTGTCTTCCTTCTTCTTAACTGCAGAACCGGCTTCGTTATGAGCATCTACGATTTCTTGCATAAGACGCTGCCAGAATGGCATACCTTTACGAGCACGTGCAGCGCCAACAAACCACATCATACCAAGGTGAGTTCGTCTGTGCCCTTCTACAGGGAATGGAATCTGGTAGTTTGCACCACCGACACGTCGGCTTTTAACTTCTACTGCAGGTAGTACGTTACCGAAGGCCTCCTCAAGTGCCTGAAGTGGATCTTCAATCTTGAGCTTTTTAGCAGCCTCTTCCATAGCCTTATAGACAGCAGTTTCGGCTGAGTGCTTTTTGCCATCACGCATACTACGGTTGATAAGTCTTTGTACAAGTACAGAGTTGTACTTGCGGTCTGGAGATGGTGTTCTCTGAAGTGATTTAGTCTTTTTTCGTGGCATGATTACTTACTTTCCTTCTTTGCACCGTACTTAGAACGGCCCTGCTTACGATCAGCAACACCCTGAAGATCAAGGTGACCACGTACAATATGATAACGGACACCTGGTAAATCTGGTACACGTCCTCCACGTACTAGCACTACTGCGTGTTCTTGTAGGTTGTGACCTTCACCACCGATGTAAGCCCATACTTCTTGCTGGTTGGTCAGTCGAACACGTGCAACTTTTCGAAGTGCTGAGTTAGGTTTACGAGGTGTTTTAGTTGTTACTTTAATACAGACGCCGCGTTTGAATGGAGCGGGTTTTTCGTAGTTTGTTACTTTAAGTGAGTTAGTAACCTTGCGCAGTGCAGCGGTCTTAACTTTTTTACCAGCGCTCTTACGAGGCTTACGTATTAATTGATTGATTGTTGGCATGGGGTAAAAATTTCCTTAAATTTTTACGGTGTCTGACATAGTTTCGGGCATATGGTATTCAGCTCTACCATATGCCGTTCACTAAAGTCGCGCACTATTTATGAATGTGAAACTCTTTAACAGTTATTGTAGCAGGTTTATGCTTCTACTGCAACGTCTTCATACTGTGGTGCACCAGTTCCAACAGGAATCTTGCGGCCAATGATGACGTTTTCTTTAAGACCGTACAGGTGATCTACCTTACCGCTCGTAGCAGCATTGATCAGAACACGAGTCGTATCTTGGAATGATGCAGCAGACAGGAAGCTATCACTCCAGGTTGAAACCTTGGCAATACCAAGAAGTAACTGTGTGAATTCTGCAGGCTGTTTGCCATCGGCAACTAGCTTCGCATTTGCTTCTACAACAGATGCTTTACTTACAATATCACCAGCAACAAACAGGCTATCGCTTGAATCTCCAATTGTAACTCGGCTAAACATCTGTCGGACGATAGTTTCAAGGTGTTGGTCAGCTAGGGCTACACCCTGCTGAGCAAACATACTTTGAATTTCGTTGATGATGTACCGCTGTGTTTCTTCAACACCCTTAAGACGCATCAAGTCGTGCAGGTTAAGTGAACCAGTTGTGATTCTATCACCAGCACCAATTACTGAACCATCTACAATTGTGAGTGTCTTAAAGGCAGGTACTTCGTACTTAGCAGGTGTTGAGTGATGTGCGGCAAGTACTACTACATCGTCGTGGAACTCTACTGTACCCGCGAACGGTGCAACAAGCGGACGATCACCGTTTTTGTCTGATGCAATGACGTCACCAGCAAGTACGTCGTTACCATTCTTAAGTTGTGGCTTACGTTTCGCAAGCTTCAGTTCTTCAATTCTTGAATCTACAGGAGTAACTTGTACTACATAGTTCTTACCATCTTCCCAAATAGCTACGTTACCAGCGATTTCAGACATAACTGCCTGACTCTTAGGCATACGAGCTTCTAGAAGCTCTTCTACACGAGGAAGACCCTGTGTAACGTCATCAGCGGTTGCAGCACCAGCGGTATGCTTGGTACGCATAGTAAGCTGTGTACCCGGCTCACCTACAGATTGAGCAGCAATAACACCGACTGGTACGTATGCACCAACCATTTTGCCAGTAGCCATATCTACGCCGTAACTCTTTTGGCTGACACCGCGGAGGTTAGCAGCAGTCAGAACACTTCTGATTCGTACGATCTCTAGATCGCTTGCATCAATAGTTTCACCGTCGGCTTCAGTAATGAGTTCGCCAGCTTTTACTACCACTTTTTTGTCAATTTTAACGTCTTCAGATGCAAATCGGCCGCTGAGACGTGAACCAAAGTTCATGCCAATGCCTTCTGTTTCAGTTCTAATCACTGCAAATCCAGGATCTTCGCAATCGTCTGCAACGGTAAACATGTCTTGTGCAACGTCTACCATTCGACGTGTTAAGTACCCTGAGTCAGCAGTTCTAAGCGCGGTATCAATGAGTCCCTTACGTGAACCACGTGTATCTACGAAGTATTCAATCGGCGTAAGACCCTTTTTATAGTTATTACGGATTGGAAGTTCAACTTCACGTCCAACAGCGTCAACAACCATACCCTTCATGCCGGATACTTGCTTGATCTGAGAGATGCTACCTCGAGCACCAGAGATCATAGCGATACTAATTCCAGTGTCGGTACCGTTATATGCTTCAGCAAGTTGCGCCTGTGCAGTTTCATCAACTTCACGCCAAAGGGCAACCGTAAGGCGGTATCGTTCTTCGTCAGTAATCAGACCCTGCTCATACTGTTCTGAAACAGCCGTTGCTTTTTCTTCGCCAGCAGCAATTAAGCCGTCGAGCGTATCAAGGTCGAGGTAATCATCCATACCTGCAGATATACCAGCAAATGTAGCGTAGCTGAAACCAACACGCTTAAGTTCATCTGCAATTTCTGCCGTCATATCAGCACCATACTGCGCAAAGACGCGTCCCATAACGTTCATTAACTTCTTTTTAGTCATTGTGTCGTCTTGGAAGGCGAAATCGTCTGGGAAGATACTATTAAATATCAATCGGCCAGCTGTAGATTCAATTCGCTCACCTCTAAATGTTGTGCGAATACGCGTCTGAAGCTTAATTTTGCCAGATTCCATTGCCATAATTGCTTCATCAATGTTAGAGATTGGTACAACCACGTCAGTTGTAACACCAGGTTTGTCATACGTAAGGTAGTAACAGCCGAGTACGATATCTTGTTCAATGTGAAGAATTGGTGATCCATCAGCAGGCTTCAGAAGGTTTTTGCGAGCTGTCATAAGCTCACGAGCCTCTTTTTGGGCAGAAGCTGAAAGTGGAAGGTGAACAGCCATCTGGTCACCATCAAAGTCAGCGTTGAAACCTTTACAAACAAGCGGGTGAAGTTGGATTGCTTTACCTTCAATTAGTTTCGGCTGGAAGGCTAAAATTGAAAGACGGTGAAGTGTCGGCGCACGGTTTAGTAGTACGTACTTGTCCTTAATAACTTCGTCAAGCGCATCCCAAATTACTGTTTCTGCCGCTTCAATTAAACGTGTTGCGCTCTTAATGTTATGAGCATACTCGTGCTGCATTAACCAACCAATAACAAATGGTTTGAACAGTTCAAGTGCCATAAGTTTTGGAAGACCACATTCATCAATAGTCAGTTCAGGACCAGATACGATTACTGATCGTCCAGAGTAGTCTACACGCTTACCGAGTAGGTTCTGGCGGAATCGTCCTTGTTTACCTTTAAGCATGTCACTGAGTGATTTAAGTCGTCGTCGTCCGCCGGTTGCGCTTACTGCACGACCAGAACGGGCTGCTGAGTTGTCGATAAGTGCATCAACAGCTTCTTGAAGCATTCGTTGTTCGTTTCTACGAATAACTTCAGGGGCATTAAGGTCTACAAGCTTTTTAAGACGGTTGTTACGATTAATAACACGTCGATACAGATCATTCATGTCACTCGTAGCAAAACGGCCACCAGTAAGCTGTACCATCGGACGTAGATCCGGAGGAATCACAGGAAGAACGCTGACACACATGCTATTTGGCTCAATACCAGCTTGATGCATACTCTCGAGTACCTTCAGGCGCTTCATAGACTTTTTCTTACGCTGACCTTTAGTCTCTTCAACCTCTATACGAAGTTCATCAATGAGAGATTCAAGATCAATTTCTGTAAGAAGTTGATTAAGTGCACTTCCACCCATGCTGACACTTGCGATCTCCCGGAAGTCAGTTGGGAGGTTACGATAATCAGTTTCTGAAATTAAGCCACATTTAGTAAGGCTATCAAGCTGCTGCTTCTTAAGCAGGAATGCTTCAGTCGCTTCGTCGATTTCTTTACTTTGTGCTTCTGCAAGTAATTTGACATCAGCGTTTTCAGCTTCTGCTTCACCTTCAAAGCGGGCTTTAATAGCAGCCTTAGCTGCAGCTAGTTCAGCGTCTGCATCTGCAAGTAGCTGTGCCTTTTTAGGCTCGTCAACAGATATAATAACGTATGAAGCAAAGTAGACAATGCGTTCAAGGTTCTTAACTGTGATGCCGAGTAGCAAACCAATAGGGCTTGGGGTACCTCTTAGGAACCAAATGTGTGCAACTGGTGCAGCAAGTGTAATGTGACCCATTCGTTCACGTCGCACAATACTGTTAGTTACAAGCTCGCCGTTTTTATCTACAGCAGCTTCGCGTGAACGAACACCCTTGTACTTTGTATCATGTGGATTTATATTTTTGACCGGGCCAAAGATACGTTCACAGAACAGTCCGTCGCGCTCAGGTTTCTGAGTACGGTAGTTAATTGTTTCAGGCTTGGCAACTTCACCGTGACTCCAGTCAAGGATGTCACTCGGGCTTGCTACAACAAGTCGAACTGCATCAAAATCGGCAACAGCTGCGCCTGGGTTGACTCTTGGATTCATTACGCCTCCTCCTTTACATCTGTTTCATCAGTGTCATTATCGTCGCTTGTTGCATCATTAGAATCGTCAGAGATTGTATGAGCGGAATCTTCATCCATAATCTCAAATTCACTTGCGACCATTTCTTCAGTTACATCCATTGGTGTAGATTCAGCCGTAATAGTTGGCATGTTTTTTGCCTCATCTGAGATTGTGGCATCGAGTAGCTCTTCAGCATCAACCTCGATTGTTTCAGGGCCACGTGCGTTAATTAAATCGACTTTCAGGCTGAGACCTTGCAGTTCCTTCACAAGCACGTTAAAGCTTTCTGGAATCTTTGGACCAATAATTGGTTCTTGTTTGATGATGCTTTCATAGGCTTTTGAACGGCCGTACACATCATCTGACTTGAGTGTTAGCATTTCTTGAAGTGTGTTGGCTGCGCCATATGCCTCAAGTGCCCATACTTCCATCTCTCCAAATCGTTGACCACCATTTTGTGCCTTACCACCGAGAGGCTGCTGAGTAACCATTGTGTATGGACCGATAGAACGAGCGTGTATCTTATCTGCAACCATGTGATGCAGTTTAATAATGTGCATAACTCCAACAGATACGCGTTCCTTAAAGTATTCACCAGTTCGTCCATCAATAAGAAGCTGCTTACCATCTTCAGGAAGGCCAGCTTTTACGAGCTCTTCTTTAATAGTTTCACCTGTTACACCGTTAAATGGAGGTGTTGCAACGTTGTATCCTAAAATACGTGCAGCCATACCGAGGTGAATTTCGAACAACTGACCAATGTTCATACGAGAAGGGATACCGAGTGGGTTGAGTAGAATATCTACTGGCACACCGTCTTCCATAAATGGCATATCTTCTTCTGGTACGATACGGGCAATTACACCCTTGTTACCGTGACGTCCCGCAAGCTTATCACCAACAGCAATCTTACGCATTTGGGCAACATATACCTGTACTTGCATAAGTACACCGGCTTTTAGATCATGACCGTTTTCACGGCTAAAGATTTTAACGCCGACGACTTTACCATGCTTACCATTACTCATTCGCTGAGAGGTATCACGGACGTCTTTCGCTTTTTCACCGAAGATTGCACGAAGTAGTCGCTCTTCAGAACTCAGCTCTTGCTCACCCTTTGGAGTAATTTTACCAACTAGAATGTCACCGGCTTTTACTTCCGCACCGATTCGAACAATACCACTTTCATCTAGGTGACGAAGTGATTCTTCAGATACATTCGGGATATCACGAGTTACAATTTCAGGTCCGAGTTTAGTTTCACGAACCTCAACCATGTAGTCAGTAATATGAACACTCGTGAGTTCGTCGTCTTCAACAATTCGTCTTGATATAACGATTGAATCTTCAAAGTTGTAACCAGACCATGGCATATATGCAACAGTTAAGTCTTTACCGAGTGCGAGTTCACCGTTATCGGTACTTACGCCATCGATAAGCACATCGCCAGCCTTAACACTGTCACCAGTACTTACGGCGACTTTTTGGTTCATACTTGAACCGTCGTTTGTTCGTACGAAGTGCTGCGGAAGATATTTTTTAGTTTCTTTCGCGTACTTAACAGTCACTTCATTAGCATCAGCTTTCGTAACTGTTCCCGCGGCGTCAGCATATACAACTTGACCACTGTTACGAGCAACAACTGATTCCATTCCAGTACCAACAACAGGTGCCTTCACTTTAATAAGTGGGACAGCTTGTTTCTGTTGGTTAGATGCAATAAGAGCACGACCCACGTTGTCTTTTTCTACAAATGGAATAAGAGAGGCGGTTGAACCAAGAATTTGGTTTCGGGCTGCATCGACGTGTGTTACGAGGTCTGCGTCGACTTCTTCTGGCTGAAGTTTAATACGAGCCGATACGCGCTCAGACACAAACGAACCGTCTTTGTTGAGTTCAAGACCAGCAGAAGCAATAACTGCCTTCTTTTCTTCGTCGGCATCAAGATAGACGATTTCTTTAGTGATTTTACCGTTTTTGAAGAGTCTGTAAGGAGTCTCTAGGAAGCCGTAATCATTAACACGGGCGTGTGAGCCAAGATTCAACACCAGTCCGATGTTTGCACCTTCAGGTGTTTCTACCGTACACAGTCGTCCGTAGTGAGTTGCATGTGCATCACGAACTTCAAACCCAGCACGTTCACGAGAAAGACCACCAGGGCCCATAGAACTCAGGCGTCGTTTATGCGCAAGCTCAGAAAGTGGGTTTGTTTGGTCCATAAATTGAGAAAGCTGTGAGCTCGCGAAGAATTCACGAACAGCCGCTACAATTGGCCGAGCATTAATAAGCTGAGCAGGTGTAACAGTTTCTATCTCTGACATAGACATACGGTCTTTAGCGTTTCGTTCCATTCGAAGAAGTCCGATACGGAACTGACGCTGTACAAGTTCACCAACGAGTTTTACGCGTCGGTTTGCAAGGCTATCAATATCGTCTGCAAGTTCTTGGCTATTATTAAGACGAATAATCTCTTTTATAATTGCAACAAGGTCGTCAAGACGCATAACTCGATTTTCAGCTGTGTTTGGTACGTCAAGTTCAAGTCGTTTGCTGAGCTTGTAACGTCCGACTCGTGAAAGGTCGAAACGTTTGAAGTTAAAGAATACGTTTTCTATAAGACTTCGTGCGTTGTCTACCGTTGCAAGATCACCCGGACGAATACGTCGGTATACTTCAATAAGGGCATCACTTGTGCCCTTGCTTGGATCTTTTTCTAATGTTAGGTCGATGTGCTTTGTTTCGCCAACATCGACATCTTTGAAGATATCTTTAATTTGAGCTGTTGAGCCGTACCCGAGTGCTCGTAGTAGTGTTGTAACGGTCATTTTTCGACGACGGTCGATTTTAACGTAAATTACGCCATTTGCTGCCGTTTCAAATTCTAACCATGCACCACGGCCAGGAATAAGCTTTGCACCATACACTTTTTTTGCACCGGCAACATCAGATGTAAAGAAGATACCTGGGCTTCGAATAAGCTGAGATACCACGACGCGCTCTGCGCCGTTAATTACAAACGTACCCCTAGACGTCATCCATGGGTAGTCACCGAGGTAAATCTCTTGTTCTTTA
>JBGSPG010000088.1:0-9603 GCA_041738725.1 Saccharimonadales bacterium (SeqCode) | reverse complement strand
TGAAGAGTATCTTCCCCTGGTTGATCAAGTGTTGATATTTAGTGGTAATCTTGGACATCAGGGTGGAAGTGAGGCTGATCTTGGCTTGTTGGATCGAGCGACTGAGATACTTAAAATCGTTCCCGGTTTAGAGATCGCGTGGGATGGCGGCGTAAATATTACGAACGTAAAGCAGATTTCTGATGCTGGAGTGTCTGTTATAAATACAGGCGGATTTGTTCAGTATGCAGTAGATCCTCGTGCTGCATACAAATCACTCGTTTCTGCGCTAAAATAGACCTAATTACATAACGCGCTTATGGTATACTTTAGATAAGAAAGTGACGATAGTTTGCATGGTTAAAAGGCGTACGTACACAATTACTCAACTGGAAAAAAAAGCTCAAGATATTCGGAAAGATATTATAATCTCTCTGGAACACGCAGGCAGCGGACATTCAGCTGGACCCCTTGGGATGGCCGATGTTTTTACGGCACTTTATTTCGATATTCTAAACCACAACCCTAAGAAACCAGACTGGAACGAGCGAGACATCTTCGTACTCTCTAACGGACATATTGCGCCAGTACTCTACACGACACTTGCCCACGCAGGTTACTTCGATAAAAAAGAACTCCTAACCCTTCGGAAGTACGGTTCGAGGTTACAGGGTCATCCCGAACGAGTAAAACTACCCGGTCTTGAGACTACGAGTGGTCCACTTGGGTCAGGCCTGAGTCAGGCAGCAGGAATGGCGTACGCACTTCGTATGAATGCAGAAAATCACCGCTGGGTATACTGCGCTATGGGCGACGGTGAACTTAACGAAGGCAATGTCTGGGAAGCGGCTATGTTTGCCGGAAAATATAAACTGAACAACCTGATCGGGATAATTGACCGTAATAATATTCAGATAGACGGCGCAACCGAAGATGTAATGCCGCTCGAAGATTTAAAGAAGAAATGGGAATCATTCGGCTGGCATGTTCAAGAGATTGACGGTAATAATATTGAAAGTGTTATAGATGCTGCAAGTATGGCACGTGCAGTTACGAATCAGCCGAGCATGATAATTGCTCATACAGTTCCGGGTAAAGGCGTAGATTTTATGGAATACGATTATAGGTGGCATGGTTATGGAAGCTCGCCTGACGATTACAAAAAAGCTCTCCATAGGCTAAGGAGCCTTGATGGTAAGATTAGGGGCGAACATGAATAAGGTACATCTTTCAGGAGAAATCGGCTCTGAGCACATCGACAAAGAACCTAATAGGAAGGGTTTTGGGCGAGGGCTTAAGGCTGCTGGTGAAGCTAATACCGATGTTGTCGCTCTGTGCGCAGACTTAACTGAATCTACGCAGATGAGTGTTTTTAGAGACACCTTCCCCGATAGATTTATTGAAGTAGGTGTTGCCGAACAAAATCTTGTAACAGTTTCAAGTGGAATGGCTGCTATGGGTAAAGTGCCGTTCTGTGCAAGTTATGCAGCATTCTGTCCGGGTCGTTGCTGGGAGCAGATCAGAACAACGATCTGTCTTGCTAACCGACCAGTTAAAATAATTGGAGCCCACGCCGGTGTCTCAGTTGGACCAGATGGCGCGACACACCAGATGCTTGAAGATATTTCACTGATGCGTACGTTACCAAATATGGTTGTGATCGCTCCGTGCGATAGTAAAGAAGCTGAAAAGGCGACTGTCGCAATGAGTGAAGATTCACGACCAAACTATATGAGACTCGCACGAGAAGCCACCGCAGTCTTTACGAGCGACAGTACTCCTTTCGAAATTGGTAAAGCGCAGATATTCCATGAAGGAACAGATATCTCGATTATATCAACAGGGACTATGACCTATGAGGCGCTTGTTGCTGCACAGAAATTACAGAAGGACGGAATATCTGTAGAAGTCGTTCACTGCGCCACAATTAAGCCGCTTGATGAAGCGACAATACTCACTAGTGCAAAAAAGACAGGTAAAGTTATCACTATAGAAGAAGCTCAAATAGCAGGTGGTCTGGGCGGCGCAGTTGCAGAACTTCTAAGCGGCGAACATCCTACACTGATACATCGGATGGGTATTAAAGATAGATTTGGAGAGAGCGGTTCGCCAGACGAACTTTTACGGGCATTTGGTTTGACGCACACACATATATCACTCGCAGTTCATAGCATGATGGCACACAGGTAAAGGAGTAATGGTGGGATTAACTATTAAAGAAATTAGAGAAAACTGTATAAAGGCGCGACACCTTATGCAGCGTGCTCGCACTCAAAAATTTGCGGTTGGGGCATTCAATATTGATAATCAAGAAACTTTGATAGCTGTTTGCCGTGCTGCACATGAGAAGAACTCACCCGTTATGGTTGAAGTTAGTCAAGGTGAAGTCGATGCTATGGGGCTCGATAATATTAGAGACCTCGTAGACAACTACCGTGAGCAGTATGGTATTGAAATGTACATTAATCTTGATCATAGCCCAAGTGTCGAAAATGCAAAGCGTGGCATAGATGCTGGATTTGAATTTATTCATATAGATATATCTCAGGCTCGCCACGATGCAACCGAAGAAGAGATTATAGATGAAACTAGGCAGATAGTAGAATACGCTAAGTTCACCGGAGCGCTCGTCGAAAGTGAGCCACATTATTTTGGTGGTTCTTCAAATGTACACACTGAAGATATTGATTATGATGAAATTAAGAAGACATTCACAAGCCCGCCGGCCGCAAAAGACTTTGTAGTTGCCACGGGTATAGATACCTTTGCGGCTGCGATTGGCAATCTGCACGGCAAGTACCCAGTCCCAAAAGTGCTTGATCTCGAACTTCTTTCTCAGGTTCGAGCTAAGATTGATTGTAATATAAGTCTCCATGGCGGATCAGGTACCCCACTCCATTATTTTGAAGAAGCAGCCAAGATTGGTGTAACTAAAATTAACATTAATTCAGATATGCGCGTTGCGTTTAGGGATACGTTAGTGAAAGTACTTGAAGACAATCCGGAGGAGTACGCAGTTGTTAAGCTAATGCCAACAGTATATGAGGCAGTTCAGAAGGTAGTAGAAGAGAAGATTGAGGCTTTTGGTTCTTCTGATAGGGCGGTGAAGTAATTATGAGTAGCCCGCGTATGGTATGTGTTGGTACTGCAGCTCAAGATGTTTTTTTGATGGGCAAGGTTTTCACTCCTCAGTGTGAAGAAGGTATCTGTTACGAGCATCTGAAACTAGGTGATAAACTTTCGGTTGATAAGATGGTATTCGCGACTGGTGGTAATGCAATGAATGCGAGTGTTACATTCGCTCGTCAGGGTCTAGTGACAAGTTTTATAAGCGTTGTTGGTGAAGATCCCGCTGCAGCCGCAATACTCAGTGAACTTGATGCAGAAGCAATTCATTCTCAGCATGTTGTGAGTGACTCAAAGTACGCAACGAGCTACTCTGTAGTATTACTGGCTCCGAATGGGGAGCGTACAATACTTAATTGTCATGGTGAACCCCTGAGCTCAATTTCTGAAAGTATTGACGAAAATGCACTTCAGGGTGACTGGTTGTATGTTTCATCACTCGGTTCGTTTGATATGTTAAAAAAAGTAATTCAAATTGCACGCAAAAATGGCATGAAGGTTGCGTTCAATCCTGCAAGCTTTGAACTTGCTTCTCCGCAAGACTGCGCCAACCTCTTCTCTGATATTGATCTACTTGCACTGAATAAGGAAGAGGCTCAAATCTTTGCAGATGGTGATACAACAGCCGAGCTCGCCATAAAGCTGTGTGAGTCCGTACCAACCGTGCTTGTAAGTGACGGTCCACGTGGCGCGGTAGCAGCCGATGGCTCGTCATCATACGCAGCCGGAATGTACGAAGATGTGGCTGTAATTGACCGTACTGGTGCCGGCGATGCTTTCACGAGTGGCTTTGTATGTATGATTGCACAGGGTAAGTCTGTAGAAGAAGCTTTGATTTTTGCAAGTGCAAACTCGACAAGCGTAGTAACGCAAATTGGTGCCAAAGCAGGAATTCTTCATAAGGGTGTAGAACTCCATGACATGGATGTGGTACAGTCGCCGATAGCATGACATGTGCCAGGTATCATAGTATAATTAAATCATAAACGGTTTAAAAATAAGAAAATTATGAGCAAAGTATTAAGAGATTTATTAGACGCAACTGAACCAACATTTTCGTTGTCTCTTAAAAACCTCGAACAACTTTCTGGTCACCACAGTGTCGATAACAACTTAAGTGCAGAGATACTAGAAAAGACCCATGCTGCAATACGAGGCCTCGGGCTCGATATTAATGATACGACCGACAGAGAGCTGTATCATGTGCTTGAAGGTAAGGTTAGAGACCATAATATACACCTGGCGACTAGTTTGGGCACCAGTGAAGATGCTGCCGTAAAAGACATTGTGCCGAAGCTCGTCGAGGCCGTGAGGCAGTCGGACGTGCCTATGCGCTGCTGGGTACTCAAAAAATCTGTCGCCAAAGAGCTGCTTCGTCAAATGCCACCGAAGGTGATGATGAAGAATCTAGGGTATCGTTCGCTAGAGAGCATGTATAAAAATGAGAACTTCTCAGAAATATACGCCGGCTTACGTTTTTCTGAAGGTCCTGAATGGCTCAACGCATATGATGAGCTGTTTGAAAAATCTGTACAGCCATCAGACTTTGAAATCCGTGATATCGAGATAGTTGTAATGGACCACAATAAATGGGTAGATATGGCCAAAGGTTTTGTTAAAAAGAAGCTTCATAACGTAACTCACACCAAGGAACTCGGCGTGATTATAGTTGTACCGATGGAACAAACGCACATGCGTGGACTTACACTTAAAACACTGCCATTACTTTTCCACTACATAAATGAGATTAGACTCTACTCGGCGTTCTTTAAGCTCAAGAGTACTGCACCGCATTTTGGCAAAACTATCAGTGATACGTTAATTGCAGACGTTAGTAGTGGCGCGGTTATTGCAGGTCACAACATTCATTGGCGTGTTATCCAGCGCTATTTAGGGCGACATAAAGAAGATAGAGAGGCAGAAGCATTTGAACCTCACGTACAACCGGAGGATCTTCACTGGCGTAAAGCTGAAGAAAGCTTATTTAGAATAGATAACGAATTAAAGTTTTGGCAAGATATGGACTATGTTGCACGAATTGCCACAGATGGTGATCCTGTTGCATTCAACTTATTTGATGTATCGTTTGGTTTTAGTAACCAAGAGTCATTTCAGAGCAGGTACTTCTACCATATGCGCGAGAGTCTCTGGAACGAGATATTTATACGGTATATGGGTAAAGGTACTCTTAAACAACAAATTCTTCAGCAATTAGATAACGATATGATTCGGCCGGAGAAGTTAGTATGAAGCCAGAAGACGTTCGACCACAGCATACAACAATTGTTCCACACACAGCAGCTCATCGGCTTACGGTCTGCGTCAGTGGTGCTGCACGCGGACAAACGGTAGAACAAGATTACAAGTTAGCTTTTGAGCTAGGTAAACAAGTTGCGCTACATGGCCACACTCTAGTGACAGGTGCCACAAGCGGTCTACCAGACTGGGCAGCACAGGGCGCAAAAAGTGTTGGCGGCATGAGTATTGGGGTAAGCCCAGCCTCAAGCTTCAACGAACACGTTAATAAATACAGGCTTCCTACAACAGCTTATGATTTTATACTGTATACAGGCCTCCATTATGTCGGTCGTGATGCCCTGTTAGTGCAAAGTGCGGATGCGGTTCTTAGTATTGGTGGCCGTATGGGTACTGTGCACGAATTTGCTACAGCTATTGAAAGCCATATCCCAGTCGGTGTGCTCCAGGATGCTGGTGGAGTTGGTGAAGAGTTTGAACATCTAATGATTGCAGCGGGACTGTGTCATGACGGTGTGTGTGACGGTAAGCACGATGTCTTTTTTGATACTGATCCAGAAAAACTCGTCGAAAAAATCATCAAATTGCTGTTGAAGCGACGTGCTACCTAAAACTTAGGTCAACATGTTCTGCTACTCACAGGTGTTATAATGGCAAGAATGGACAAGAAGTTTCAGCTCGCGAGTAAGTATCAACCGATGGGTGACCAACCGGCTGCTATTGAGGCGCTTACTAAAGGGCTTCGTGACGGTGTAAAGGAGCAGACACTACTCGGTGTTACCGGTTCTGGTAAAACATTTACAATGGCTAATTTAATTCAGAATGTTCAGAAGCCAACCTTAGTACTGAGTCATAACAAAACACTTGCAGCTCAACTCTACAGCGAATTCAAAACATTCTTTCCCGATAACGAAGTCCATTACTTCGTGAGTTACTTTGATTATTATCAGCCAGAAGCGTATATGGCATCGAGCGATACCTATATAGAAAAAGACAGTAAAATTAATGAAGAGATTGATAGACTCCGCCATGCTGCAACATCAGCTCTTATAGCTGGCCGTGATTGTATTATTGTAGCCTCTGTAAGCTGTATATACGGTATTGGCTCACGTGATGATTATGGTGAGATGTCTATTACTATCAAACTTGGTGAAAAACGTAGACAAGATAAACTAATTAGGCATTTGACTGATATACAGTACCAAAGGAACGATATAGATTTTCACAGATCAACATTTCGGGTCCGTGGTGATGTAGTTGATGTATTCCCGGCTGGTGGCGAAGATGCGTATAGGATTGAGTTTTTTGGAGACGATGTTGATAGGCTGACTATAATTAATCCGCTGACAGGTGAAATTATCAGCGAGCCAGACGCAGTTAGGATATTCCCGGGATCACACTACGTTACACCGAAAGAAAAGCTAACAGTAGCCATAGAAAAAATTAAAGCCGAGTTTAAAGAACGTGTAGAGTATTTTGAAAGGAACAATAAGCTACTGGAAGCACAGCGTCTGACTCAGCGCACAAAATTTGATATTGAGATGCTCGAAGAAACAGGTTTTGTAAAAGGTATTGAAAACTATTCTCGGTATTTAACAGATCGTGAAGTCGGCGAACAGCCTGCAACCCTCATGGATTACTTCCCTGATGACTACTTGATGATGATTGATGAAAGCCATATGACTCTTCCGCAAGTACGGGGTATGTATAACGGTGATCGTGCTCGTAAAGAAGTTCTAGTTGAACACGGTTTCAGAATGCCAAGCGCTCTTGACAACCGCCCGCTCAAATTTGAAGAATTTCAAGATCACATAAATCAGGTTGTATATGTGTCTGCCACCCCAGCGCAGTACGAACTAGAACGGAGTGGCGATCCTGTGCAACAGGTTATTCGTCCAACCGGGCTATTGGACCCACCAATTGAGGTACGCCCAACAGAAGGCCAAATTGATGACCTGATTAAAGAAATTAGAGAGACTACCCTAAAAGGTCAGCGAGTACTTGTAACGACACTCACGAAACGTATGGCCGAAGACCTTACGGACTATCTTCTAGACCTAGATATTAAGACTGCCTATTTGCACAGTGACGTCGATACGCTCGATCGAACCGATATACTGAGAGATTTACGGTTAGGCATCTTTGATGTGCTTATTGGTATCAACCTACTTCGTGAAGGGCTTGATTTGCCAGAGGTAAGTCTGGTTGCAATTATTGATGCAGATAAAGAAGGGTTCCTGAGGAGTTCGCAGGCGCTTATACAAACTATTGGACGTGCTGCGCGCCACGAGGAAGGCCACGTGATTATGTATGGAGATACCATTACGAAATCTATGCGGTTTGCAATGGATGAAACTACTCGGCGACGCAAGATTCAGGAAGATTACAATACGCTGCACAATGTTACACCGACTGGTGTAGATAAGATTATCGACGAAGGTATGAGAGCCATAATTGGCGCTCCAGCAAAAGAGAAGAAGACAAAACTTAATCTAAGCAAAATCCCCAAAGACGAATACAGGCACCTTATCACAGAACTAGAATCACAAATGGATCTTGCTTCAGCAAACCTTCGGTTTGAAGAAGCAGCCGAACTCCGTGATCAAATCGCTGAAATCCAAGCGAAATTGTAACCGATAACGCTCATGTTAATATACAATATTGCAGACGAGTCTATTTGCTTGTATAATTATATCCATTAATGAGTGATCCAATTAAAAATCAGACGGCCAGTGGCACAGAAATGTTACCATCACTTCCACTTACTGAAGTGCTCGGAGTATTAGCTGGTAGCCCAGCAGAACGACTGGTTGCTGACCCGGAAGTAGTTGCCGGTGTAATCGCAACAATGGCTCAAGATGTAATTACCAACTACTCACGGCTTGAAGAGGTGAACGGAGCAATGTGCCGTGTATCACTCGGTAACGAACACCTTATGCGCCAGCCTGGTAAAATTGATGCGGCATTTTTAGATAATCCCGAATTTCTCGGTTTTAGACTTATACAAGAAGTTAATCCGAATCACCAAGATCTAATTCCAATTAAGATACTGTTTAGTGGAAACACGCGGCGTCCACGAGCAACGATCAATGCTGTTACTGGGTCTGTACATGATTTTGATGATATTACTCCAACGGCTGATTTAGAACATCTCACAACATACTTACAGCTCGTAGGTACAATCAAAGAAGATTCGGTAGCGAGAAAGCGTGATCAGGATAAAGCCGAGGCAGTTGCTCTAGAAGAAAGACGGCGTGAAAAGACGGAAAGAAATAGAAAAAACAAGCGTAAACTACGTAGATACGGCGGAGCACTTTTGGCTGTCGCGGCACTAGGTTTTTTTGGACCGGGTATTTATCAGGCAGGTACTGATAAATGGAACGATCGCCAAGCAGCTCAAGCACAACAGCAAGCCGAGGAATCTGCAAGAGACCGAGCAGCGCGCGAAGTTCGAGAAGATAAAGTGAGAGCGTTTGATTTAAAATACGACGTTGAATCTGTACCGAGTGTTGTAACGGGTATAGCCGGTGTAGCCGCCTCGTCCGAGCAGTTCCGTGATGTCACTGTGCCTGAGTATGGCACTGATAGTATTTCAGAAAGGCTCGCAGAAACAACTACAGAACCTCGTTCAGTGTCCGTTGAAAACTTAACAGACCCAGAGACAGACAAACAGTGTAAGAAGGTAGACTATCCAAGCAGCGTTGGCGAAAAGTTCTACGTTGCACAGAATGGAGACCCTGCAAGTGCAATGGTATTTCATCTGGACCCGGAAACTGATAAGTTGGAACTTTGTTATTTCGGTACCATGGGCGAAGATGCTATAACACCTCCGACTGAAGTTATAATCCAAAAGGCACCAATCGGCTAATCGTTTGTTTGCATAGTTACCAGAGACTCTGTCATAGTACTAGCATGCAAAAAAATAACCAGAGTTTTATAGAAAAGTGCTACAAAGACAGTGACGGTAAGGTAGTCGTGGCCCAGTTTCCAAATCTGCCTCTGTTTGTCTGGGTCATAGCAACACTTTTAGTAAAGGTTGTACCAGAGGGTCCGTTTACTCAGTTATTAGAACTCGTTGCTTTTGGTGCGATTTTTACTTGGGCCTGGCTCGAACTATTTTCTGGCTCTACGTACATACGTCGACTCCTCGGGTTGGTGATTCTTAGTTTGGTAGTATTTACACGTATCTAGATTTTAACGTATAGGCACAAGCGCTATATACCGTTAGAATAGACGTAATGG
>JBGSPG010000101.1:0-8272 GCA_041738725.1 Saccharimonadales bacterium (SeqCode) | reverse complement strand
ACACGTTCGCAAGCGTCTGTGCTTGAATTCCCTGCGAAGCATCTACTACTAATATTGCGCCTTCGCAGGCCTCGAGTGAACGAGAAACCTCATAACTAAAATCAACGTGACCTGGTGTATCAATTAGATTCAATTGAAACTCTTTGTACTTCATACGAACAGGTGCGAGTTTAATTGTGATGCCTTTTTCTCGCTCTAAGTCCATTTTGTCGAGTAGTTGCGACTTCATGTCACGTTTCAAAACAGTTCCAGTCAATTCTAAGAGCCTATCAGCGAGGGTCGATTTACCATGATCAATATGGGCTATAATACAGAAATTTCTAATATTTTCTTGCACGGACGGGTACCAATTCTCTTATTACAACGGGTTACTTTCTTACAGTATACTGGAATATATGCATAAAAGACCATATTTAATCGCTGAAGTAAAAACAATGTCACCGTTTGGCTATCAATCAAACCAGACTTGGGATGAGCTTTTTGCTATTGCAGCCGAAATCGGCGATATGATTTCTGTACACACTGACCCACGATGGGGAGGATCAATAGAGCTCATAAAAAAAGCTCGGGCGCTCACACAGAAGCCGATACTTGCTAAGGGAATTCATGCCTCCGACGACACAATTGCCGAAGCACTTGCCGCTGGTGCTACCTATGCACTCGTAGTCGGAAGATTACCCAGGCAAGAGCTACTACCCTACTGCGTGATCGAACCTGAAACAATGAGTCAGCTGGAAGAATTTATCAAACACGTCCCTAGTACTCAAAAGTTGGTTTGGAATAGTCGTAACCTCAGTGATGGATCTATGCGTGACAAATCAGAGTATACAGAAGCACGTAAGTTATGGAGTGGCTGGCTCTGCCAGGCGAGTAATGTTGCGTCGCTCTCAGATATACAGAGTGATGCGGACGCTGTACTTATTGGTCAAAACCTTACGAACTTCTCAAAACTACTGTAGCTTAATTGGCTTGAATAGAATTGCGCGTGTTTTAGAGATTATTGGGTTTACTTCTTCAAGTTTGAATAGCCATGAAAGCCCTATATATACGAGCGCGGTTATCATACCCAGTAATCCAAGTTTGGTCATAAGTGTAAAGAAGCCCCTATCTTGTGCCCCGAGCTCTAAGAACTCTCGGCGGAGCAACCAGGTAACCCAAAACGTGATTGCAAATGCCGACAGCATACGCCACAGCGCACCTAGAAAGGGCCTGTCTATTAAGTTCGGGAAACGTCTTTGTAGTATTACAATCAGGATAGTTGATTCAATAATTGAAGCGGCAAGTTGAGAAAGTGGCAACCCAATGAGGCCAAAGTTTTGAGGCTGAGACCACCAAATAGCCAGTAGAATTGTTAAGCTGACAGTACCGACAGAAACATACAGCGGTGTACGGGTATCTTGCTGTGCATAGAATGAACGTGAAAGCACATGATACAGTGACCTAAAAATAATCACCCATGCAAACACACCGAGTAGTGCGGCAATCTCTGCGTTTCCATCTCGGACAATAATACGAACTAAATACCCACGTAGTAAAAACGTTACAGCAGTTGCCGGAAGTGCAAGCCATATTACCAGCCGAAGCAGTTTGACTACATCTTGTTTAAATAAATCTGGCCTGTGATGTGCCAGCCGTTCGGTCAGCCGTGGATATGCCGCGGTAGAAAGGGCTACACCAATTAAGGTGATTGGCACACTGTGCAGAATAAAGGCATAGCTATATGCGCCAATTGAAGCTACGCTGATTCTGGAAGCAAGGTTAATATCAACAATATTCTGAAAGTAATCCATACCCTGATCGAGTGAACGCGCAGGTAGAATTCTGAGCACCTGTCTGAAGCCTTTGTTCTTCCAGAAGATCCGGGGTTTATAATCGAACCCAAGTCCTGCCAACCCACCAAAACTAACCATCAGCTGCGTTATTGAACCGAGCACAACCCCAATTGCTACACCCATTATTCCCATGTTGAAGCCGTTTTCTGGAGCAAGCACGACGATGCCAAAAATTATACTTAGGTTATAAAAGATAGGTGCAAGCGATACAAAAAAGAATCGCCCGACCGCCTGCTGCATAGAGGTGAATACGGTACTTACTGAGAACAGTAACGGGTTAATCGCGACAATGCGCATCATAGATATCGCCAAGAAGGCTGCCTCCGGATCTTGTTTGTACAACCCAGGCGCAACAACATATTTTACCAATATATCAGCAAAAATTATGATGAGTACACTCGCGATAAATGTAAGAATTGCAAATGAGTTTATAAAACTCGAGCTCAGCTCCCAGGCTGATTTTTTGTTACCTTTTGAGAAGCGTTCATTAAAAACTGGAATGAAGGTAACAGCAAGTGCACCCGAGGTGAGCACGAAGAACATAAAGTCTGGTACCGTGAACGCAACTTTATAGGCTGCAACTTCTGGGCTAGTTGCCCCGAAGCCACCTGCTAAAAAGAGTTCTCGCAGCAGGCCAAGTAGAAGCGCAATAAAACTGGAACCAGCCAAGAGTGAGGCTGCTACCCCAAAACTGGCTTTCTGATTTGCTCTGACTAATAATCTTTTTACCATAATTATATCTGTTGATACCTAGTATACGCAGGTTCGTATGTATGTACCAGCGAATTAATGGTCAAAGTTTTCTGAAGTTACTTTAGAACTACGCTCTTTGGAGCAACTGCACCCTTAAGCGATGCTCGTGCTTCTTTTTCATCGAGCGTTTCGTGTTCTAAGAGCTGATTTTTAATTGACTCAAGCGCCGGTAAGTTAGCTTTAATGATTGCTTCACAGCGAGTTGTTGCCTCGGTAATTAGATCTTCAACTTCTTTGTCTATAAGCTCAGCCGTCTTTTCAGAATACGGTTTTGAATGGACCATGCGGTCGAGCATCATGCCACCTTCGTCTTCATGGAAGACTTGGTTACGAAGCTTCTTACCCATCCCCTGTTCAACCACCATCTCGCGTGCAAGCTGTGCCGCCTTTTGAAGATCGTTGCCTGCACCAGTTGTCACCCAGTCATCGCCGTAAATTACTTTTTCAGCAATACGACCACCAACTATTCGTACAAGTACGTCTTTGAATTCGTTAACAGAATGATAGCTTTTGTCTTCTTCGTCTAAGAACCAGGTGACACCGCCCGTTCCACCGCGAGGGATGATTGTAACCTTGTGAAGCCCACCTGAATTTGGAAGCACGTGTCCGGCAAGTGCATGGCCACCTTCGTGGTATGCAGTCATCTCGCGATCTTTTTCAGTCATAACCTTATTCTTGCGTTCTGGACCAATTGCGATACGTTCGAATGCCTCGGTAATATCACCATTATTTATAACCTTCCGGTTATTACGGGCTGCAATTATTGCAGCTTCGTTTGCCAGGTTGGCAAGATCAGCACCAGCCATGCCGGTAGTTTTTTTAGACAGCGCTTTTAGATTTACGGTGTCATCAGCTGGCTTATTTTTGAAGTGAACCTTCAAAATTGCTTCGCGGTCTTTGCGTTCTGGAAGTGGAATTTGCACACGGCGATCAAATCTACCTGGTCGAAGTAGTGCAGGGTCGAGTACGTCTGCGCGGTTAGTAGCCGCCAGTACAATTACATTAACACCTGTTTCAAAGCCGTCCATTTCAACAAGTATTTGGTTAAGTGTTTGCTCGCGCTCATCATGACCACCACCCATGCCAGAACCTCTTCGGCGTCCGACTGCATCAATTTCATCTATAAAAATTATGCACGGAGAATTCTTTTTAGCTTTCGCAAATAAATCACGAACACGAGAGGCACCAACACCGACAAACATTTCTACAAACTCTGAACCAGAGATTGAAAAGAACGGCACACCAGCTTCACCAGCAACAGCTTTTGCCATCATAGTTTTACCTGTACCAGGTGAACCTACGAGTAGCACGCCTTTAGGAATTTTAGCGCCGAGACTTTCAAACTTCTTCGGAAACTTAAGAAATTCAACAACCTCTTCAAGATCTTGCTTGGCCTCTTCGTTGCCCGCTATGTCCTTGAAGACAACTTTTGTTTTTTCATTACCGGCAACACGAGCCTTACTTTTACCAAAACTCATTGCCTGGTTATTCTGACCCTGTGCTTGACGCATCATAAAGAAGAAGAAACCAAGAATAAGCAGTGCAGGAACTAGTAGCTGCGCCAGGCCCCATATAACATCACCACTATTAGACGGCGGCTTTACATTGAGGTTCGCTTTAATAGGATTAAACTTTTCCTTCTCAGATATTTCTATGCCCGAAGGATAACTAACCTCAAACTTAGTTCCCTTAACCTCTTCGCCTGCAACTTCCCTGGTAATTTCATTTTTAAGAGTTACTTTAAGGGTCTCACCAGCCTGTTCGGTAGAAGCAATCGTGCCATTGTTCATTTCTTTAACAAAATCAGCGTAACTCAGAACTCCCTTTTTGTATTCTGCATTCTGCAGACTAGATGAACCAAAAAAGAGTGCGCCAATAAGTACGAGTAGCACAACAAATGAAACAGTTTTAAGGGTGTTCTTACGGTTCGGGGTGGTTTTTTTCGGCGCTTTTGCGTCCATTTGCTAGTCTCCTTTTATACCTTGATACAGTAGCACAACACTAGTACTTTTTAAACTCCACGTGCTGTTTTTTGCTCTCAATAATCAGCTTCTTACTAACACGTAGAGTTTTACCAACGTGTGCAGTTTTTGCAAAATGTAGGGTCTTTTGTATGTGCTGCATTGTCGGATGCCAATCTGGGTCTATAGAAATGAGTGTACGGTATATTACCTCTCTGGCAACCACTTCTGGCCACATAGTAAGCTTGTGCCGAGAATAGACAAAGTAATCTTCACTAACTTGAGCCTGTTCAAGAACTGTACTAACCTCAGAATCTATCTCTCTTTTTAGGTTCTGCATGGCTGTTACGATTTCTGACATTTTACTACTAAACTCGGGGTCAGATTTAGCAGCTGACGGTACGACTGTATGACGTATGTAGTTTCTTAAATACAGTTGATTAGTATTTGAAGAATCCTCAACCCACTGCAAGTTATATCGTTTTGCATAGTTTAGAATATTGTTCTTATTCATTCCAAGAAGCGGACGTGAAATAGTTGGAGTAGATTCAAGACTGGCCAAACCACGCCAGCCAGTGCCCCGAACAAGGTTAATAATTGCTGTCTCTACCAAATCGTCTTGGTGGTGTGCGGTTACAATTGTTGGTGCATTATGCTTTTTGCAAACTTGTCGCAAATAATTATACCGCTCTTGCCGAGCCCTGTCTTCACTTGCCCCAGCTCCTAGTTCTGCACTACCTTTTTCAAACGACAGATCATGATACCGAGCCAACTCTTCTACAAACAGTGCATCCTGACCAGACTCTTTTCTAATGCCATGATCAAAATGAGCAACTATAAACTGGGTGTCATCATCTGGTATCTGGTACTTTGGTTCGGAATTTTGCCAGAACCCGTCCACCATCCTCAGCCTACCCGTCACTAACATATCGAGCAGCACAACTGAATCAACCCCACCACTGACTGCCACAATTACATTCATAATTCTATTCTAACAAATATATAGTCACTCGCTTATTCGAGCTACTGATCATATGCATGATTAGCGGTTTCGGTCAGGTTCTCAACATGAATATAGAAGAGGGCCTCCGGTGTGTACCCAGATCTGATGTACGCTCCAACTGGCCCAAAAATTACTACACCGATAAGCTCGGTATATTTTTCTAACAACTTAAACTTTTCATCTCCGGATATATCTAATTTTCTTCCACGAACGACATCATCCATTCCCTGCCTATATAACCTTTCGGCCTCGTCTTTATTTTCCCCCGAGAAGATATAGTTTAGTTCCCGACGTGCAATTGCACTCTGTAAAGCTGTTGGCTTTGTATTTTCTATGGTTTGAGCAGCAGTCTCAAAAAACTCCGCCTCTTGCTGATCTACAGCCAACAAAAAACGGCCCATGGCCGTTAGTCTCTTCTCTGCTTTGAATTCTAGTATTTCGCTCATACTAGAATTTTATTATAGCATAAACGCTAACCTATACACCAGCTAATTAGAAATTTTGTAGCCGGCAAATATTCCGAGCAGACCCCCAACAAAACTGCCTAATAGACTCCAGCCGGAAAGACCGCTTGCTCCAAGCATAATTGGTAGGTAACCGCCTAATGTTCCGCCTACTCCCGCCAAAAGTAGTATCATCTTCCTGTCCATACTATCTACGCAATCACCATCCGTAGTAGTGCAACCACCGCAATTATCGCCCATACCGTATTTAGTACAACCGACTGCGTGACGCCCTTAATAGCGGTGATCCATATTACACCGAGTGCACCTGTTAAATTAAGGAGTTGAAACGCAGCGGAGTCCGAGCCAATTAGACCAAAGCTCACCAGTGCATATGCACCTAGTATTGCGATTATTCCGTACCAACCTGCAATTTCTGCTGCCTTCTTCATGCTGATAGTATAGCGCGTTTCGGCCATGTATGGTTACTTGTTCAATTTACGCAGGAAGTCATCTGCCAAAGCTTGGTTTGGTGTTGCCAAACAACCTGCAATTGGGCCAACCCTCCAATCGATCTCACCGTATGGTCTGCCTTCAAGGTTTTGCACAACTGCACCAGCTTTATGTGCAATCAGTGCACCCGGGGCTATATCGTGCGGGTTAGACGGGCCAGGAAATGCCACAATATCGATATCACCGAGACTTAGCCGTGTCATTGCCGCTCCGACTGAAGATGTTCGAATTTTACGAGCATATGGGGCCATATCTGCCATAACTGTTAAGTCGGGTATTGATCCGTTCCAATAGTTCTCTTCGAACCGCTGAACATCTTCCATGCGAGTCGGGCCATGCTCATTCAGCCTCACAAAGCGTGGTGTCACAGCACGGTCTGTGTAGTATTCTGTCCCAAAATGATCACTCGCCACAGTCGTGAATGCATGCCGAAGGAATGGGCTGTATACGGCACTCAGTGTTGGCGTTGTAGCACCTGGTGCAAAGCCCGTTATCATAACTGCAGAGGTACAATCTGTTCTGTTATTACCTTGATAGGCTCGCCAAAATCCACTTGTGCCATCTATCGGATCTAGCAGCCACATCCACCGCTGATTCGCTGCCTCTAAATCACCCTTGGCACCAAATTCACCGGCAGAAATATTACTTCCCTCTTCGCCCCAAACAAGATCCTCAGGAAAATAGTGAGCCATTTCATCTACAAACAAATCATTTGCAGAAGTATCCGCGGTTGTCACCTTGGAACCATCTGGTTTGAACTCCATTGTTATTGTTCGTGCATCGAACATGCGTATTACATGGTCACCTAGTTTTTTAATTACTGGCAGTAACGCATCGTGCCTGCGCAGTAGTTCTACTTGATATGTTTGTTCCATAGTATATTCTCCTTCACTCCTATAGTAAGTAAGTTTTAGGTAGAATATAAGTAAATTGTTTTACCTACACTAAGTAAACTGATTTCGCTGTCTAGATTTAGACTGCCGTATTCAGGACATCTTCGGCAAGGCCGTAAGTTTCAGCGAATTCATCAGCACCTATAATATAACGATCACTACCTATTTCATCAGGCTGGTCTGGATCAAATACAGTTGCGACCAAACAGTCTGGATTGCCAAACTGCTTCTCACCCCAAGGAGCAGTAATTTCAATTGGCTGACCAGTTGGGTTAACGATAGCCCTTGCCATGCCCTTTGCTCGATATACTCCGTCTTCATCTGTCGGTTCGTACCGCTTACCAGCCTTTTCTGCATCTATGATGTATTGTTCACCACCTGGGTTTGTTACGATGACATTGTTTTCACCAGCAATGTTTTCAGTTTCTACTGTGCCATCTGCAAGCGTAGTAATGATCTTCTCACCTGGAGTTGCAGGTCGTAGCTGTACTAATCCTTTTTTTGCATAAACTGGAGCTTCAGCTAGTAGCTGAGTCCATTCATCAGTTGATAAATCTAGTTCTAGTGCTGTTGTTTGTGTTGGGTCTTTATCCATGAATAAACTTTAGCATATATTTTATTATATGTCAATGTATAACCTCGAAAATCGGGACTTAACGGTATACTGGTGTTATGCGATCATTGAAATATGCACACGATGTTATGGAAATATTGAAACTAAGCGGAGTTAGCTCGATATATCAAAGTGGTAATTGCTTTACGATACCTAAAACTGATAACACTACTCTTGTTAGTATTTCTGACTCAAATATCGACATTAACGGTGCAAATTTTAATGACCGAATAACTCCGGCTAAAGTATCAAAATTAAATA
>JBGSPG010000077.1:0-3961 GCA_041738725.1 Saccharimonadales bacterium (SeqCode) | reverse complement strand
CGTGGTCACGGCGTACTTTGCCCACAAGCTCAGGGTGAGTGAGTTCACGAACAACGATGAAGAGACCCCGTCGAATGGACGATTGGCATGGTACGAGTACCTGGCTGTGGCGACAATCCTGCTCGTCTCGTTCCTCCTCATCACCTTCTTCACCTAACGGCTGTACGTAGCCAATGGTGGCATCGAGCATCTGATATATCAGATCTAGGCTCTGCCACCAAAAGCTACAGAACGTCAGTGTATCAATCACTCTGAAGAGTTCAGCGCAAACTAGCGCGCTAAACGAAACGTTCAACCATAGTTTGTCATTCTCAGCTCGACTGAGAATCCAGAAATTATTAGAATCCCAATCAAGTTAAGAATGACGACAATTGTCAAGAATATACTTGACATTATATCTTTTTTATGCTAAAATGCTTGCATCCCGTCGAATCCTCGACTGGACGAACCGGCCGCACCCGCGGCCACTACACCCCAGGAGGGGACATGCGAGAAGACATCGTCGACGCGGAGATCATCGGGGATGAGGCGCACCACACCGGTGCGATGCGCGAGCTCGACGCTCGTGACATCACCCGAGTACCGCGTCACACCGGAGCCTTCATCGGCTTCGTGGTCATGATGATCATCGTCATCGCGACGGCGCTGTTCTGCAGCGCTTTCGCCGACGGCCGCATCATCGAGGTCAACGGGCCCGTCGCCGCCGGCATCACGCTGGTGGTGATGACCTTCGTCCTGGCGTTCGCCAAGTACGAAGCCTGGGTCCTCAACCAGAGCAGCCCGACGAAGCGCAGCTTCTACACCGGGATGTCCTGGGCGGCCGGCATCGGCATGGCGCTCTCGGGCGTCGTCATGGCGGCCACCATCGTCTACCGCGACCAGAGCGGGGGCCTGAGCCTCAACGGTGTCGAGACGATGTTCGTCCTCGGCCTGTTGACCTCGGGTTGCATCCTGGCCCAGTTCATCTCCACCCGATCGCTGGGCGGCCTGACGCGCAAGCCGAAGGTCGACAAGGAGTGAACCCAAGGAGGAGTGGAGAGTGCTTCGGCACTCATGAGCGCTGGCTGGCCATGCCGGCCAGCGCTCCCACCCCTCCTGCAACAACTTTTTTGAACTTTATCCGAATCTACCTACACCAGGGTAGATTTTTTAGTATCTAAAAACTATAAATTGCTTGCAAAAGTTTAAGCGTTGGCTTAATATTATAATATGGCTTCAGAAGATTACGCGGTCATGTTTAATGCACTTGGTGACAAAACCCGTTTCGGGTTATTCAAGCTACTCGTAGAGCAGCCTGCCTGGTGCGTAAGCCAACTTGCCCAGAAGCTTAGTATTACACCAGCCTGCGTCTCTCAGCATATGAAGATTCTTGCTGATGCAGGACTCGTGGTACGCGTCCGTGAAGGACAGCGCGTTTGTTATAAGATTTCTACCGATTCACCGAGTAAGCGAACTCTAAGTGAACTCATATTTAAAGCATAAAGGGGAAAAACATGTCAGATACAACAGCAACAATAACCGTATATTCAACAACGTGGTGTGGTTTTTGCCATCAAGCAAAAAAATATTTTGATAGCATCGGTGTTACCTACAAAGATATTGATGTAGAAAAAGACCCTAAGCAAGCCGAAGCAATGGTTGAAAAAAGCCATCAAATGGGTGTTCCTGTTATAGAAATTGGTGATACAATATTAGTAGGATTCGACCGACCAAAAGTTGAGTCTGTATTAAAAACAGCCGGTATTATCAAATAACTAGACAAACTAATAGGGGAATACCTGAATGAGTAAAAATAAGAAGATCTTTTTAGCAATCGGCATAGTGGTTTTAGTGCTTCTTGGGGCTGGCACATATGCCCTCACTACAGAAGATACGCCAAAAGCAGAATCATCACAAACCTCTCAGACAGATACGGCCGCACAAACAACCCCGGGACCTACCGCTACAACACAGGCTCCAGATACCGCTACTTCAAACGTAGCAGGCAGATATCAGGAATATTCTGAAGGAGCAGTTGCCGATAGTCAGTATGCAACAACAATCGTGTTCTTTTATGCGCCCTGGTGCCCCGAATGCCGATCATTCAAAAAAGCAATCACCGATGGCCAAATTCCTGATGGTGTCCAAGTATTAGAAGCTGACTTTGACAGTTCAACTGATCTGAAGAAGAAGTATGGTGTTACGCTACAGTCAACGTTTGTACGAGTAAACACTGCTGGCGAACTACAGAAGAAGTGGGTTGGGTACGGTAAAGACAAGTCACTTACTAGCGTGCTCGAAAACGTACAGTAGTTATGGCACTGCTTTTTATATCGTTTCTGGCAGGTGTGCTTTCTGTTTTAGCGCCATGCGTTATTGCACTACTCCCGGTACTACTCGCTCGTAGCTCAGACGGTACCCGTACCAGGAGTCCGGCTTTTGTTATTGCCGGCCTCAGCGTATCAATAATTGTATTTAGTATTTTACTAAAAGCTTCAACATTACTGATTGATATACCGACTCAGACATGGCAGGTTATTAGCGGAGTAATTATAGTTATATTCGGTATTACGTATTTGTTCCCATCACTGTGGGAAAAAATTGCAATGGCACTTCGCCTTCAAGAGCGGGCGAACAAAACCTCTGGTAAGGCACTCCAGAAGAAGGGGAAGCTTGGTGATATTGTGCTCGGCGCGAGCCTTGGGCCAGTCTTTAGCGCATGCAGCCCAACCTACGCACTTATTGTTGCAACTATTCTGCCGGCATCACCCGTTAGGGGAATGATCTATTTGCTCGCATTCGTTGCGGGGCTTGCAGGGATGCTGACGCTTATTTCCATCGCTGGCTCAAAACTTGTACAAAAACTTGGCTGGGGAATTAACCCTAATGGATGGTTCAAGCGCATTCTTGGCATTATATTTATTGTTGTTGGTATTCTGATTGCAACAGGTCTAGACAAGCAGCTTCTTGCGGTAGCGGTTGAAGGTGGGCTATTCGACTGGCAAGTAGCGCTTGAATCTAATCTCCAACAGTAGTGATAAAGATCACAGAACAGATCGTAATTTTCTGATACGCTACAAGTACTAAGTAGTGTAAAGGAGATACGCTATGGCAGTAGGAGCACAATCGTACAGACCAGATGCAGCAAAACAAGCTGCTGCGCGTGAACAAATAGCCTCGCACAGAGATATCGACCTTCCTGAGCTCTATGCGTTTCTTGATCCTGATCTTGTTGCATACATCGACGATTATCAAACTGGAATTATAGATCTTCGAGGCTGCGAACTACCAAGCGATATTGATTCGAACCTAGCTACTTCACTCCAGAACAATACGTCTACTTACGACGATGAGTCCGAAAAGATGCTTGCCTCCGACCCGGTGTACGCACGCCTATTGAAACTGCCTCCTGGCGAAGAGCGTTCAAGCGCTATACGCACTCGACGAAGCGTAATCGTACTTTCTCTGCTCGTACTTGCAAATACCGTATCAACAGATGAACCAAAACAAGAGTCGGATCAGGTTGCGTAAGCCTCGGCGCTTGCATACTCCATACTAGATACTTCATACTACACACATATGGCATTTGAAGATTACAAACAGAAGGAATCGGTTGTCGTAGTCTACACGGGCGATAGCAAAGGAAAGACTAGCGCGAGTATAGGTTTAATGTGCCGTGCGCTCGGTAGGGGACAGAAAGTGGCCTACATTCAGTTTATAAAGCACTGGGAAGTAGGCGAGCATACCTTCATTCACAAAATTGAACCCCTGTTTGCAGATGAACTCTTCTTTTTTAGAGGTGGCAAAGGCTTTTATAAAGCAGGAGAACTCAGCGAAGCTGGTATAGATGATGCTACTCACAAAAAAGCGGCAGCCGAAACCCTAGAAGTAGCCAAAGAGGCAGCTGAAAGTGGTGAATACGACGTTGTAATCTGCGATGAAATTAATAATGCCGTCCACGACGGCCTACTGACGCATTCTG
>JBGSPG010000063.1:0-20998 GCA_041738725.1 Saccharimonadales bacterium (SeqCode) | reverse complement strand
CGATACCAATTGCACCGAGCAATTCTGGATTTACTCGATATACCGGGGCCTCTGGTTGTAGTGTCTCATGAAGTGCATGCACTTCATCTACTGACTTGAGTTCAGGTACTTTCTTTACTTTGATTAGTTCAAGAATCTCTTCTCTTGAGGGTGTTGGGCGCAGGGCAACTGATGTCCGTTGTACTATGCTCTCAATAGCCGCCGGGAGCTCCAGCCGCAATCGGTCCGCAAATGCTGTTTCACGTGCCACACTACGGTTTCGCGCACCAGCACCGTCCATGATTGCATCACGTCCGTAGGCCGCTCTATATCTCCGTCCAATTCCCAATCTGCTTCTTACACTTCGTGCCATACAGTCTCCTCAATTCTCACACTACTATGTACACTAGCATTCATATCGTCAAATTGGAACTATATATTTAGAACAACTCTTAGGTATACTAATGACATGCAACTAGCAATTTTAGGTCGACAAGCAAAACTGAGCCTGGCTGAACTCGAGGTATTATTTGGTGCTGATTCAATTACGGCAATTGATGAGTATGGCGCACTGGTCAATACAAAGGATCCACTCCCCCAACGCCAACTTGGTGGAACAATAAAGAGCGCAACTGTTCTTAAGCGACTAGAATCTACCGACCTTTCAGGTGCCTTCGTGTACCTCCAAGAATTTCTGCCCGAACATTTTATGTATTTACCAAAAGGTAAACTCCAATTTGGTGTCAGTGTCTACGGATATAAGGCCCAACGTGATTGGTTGCTCAAACGGATGCTCACCCTTAAAAAAGTCATCAAAAAAACCGGCCAGAGCGTTCGAATTATTGAGAACAAGGCAGAAGCGCTTGAAAGCGCCCAGGTTTTATACAACAAATTAACCTCAGAACTCGGCTGTGAACTACTGCTTGTTAAAGATGGTTCCGACATACTTGTCGCCCAAACAACTGCAGTGCAAAATATTGACGATTATTCTCAGCGCGATTTTGGCCGACCAAAGCGCGATGCCTTTGTTGGTATGCTACCCCCAAAACTTGCCCAAATTATGATCAACCTAGCAACTGGAATCCAGAATGTCGACACTCCAACCTCCAACCTAAAACCTAAGACCTCTATTCTCGACCCTTTCTGTGGAACCGGAGTAATACCCCAAGAGGCGCTTTTAATGGGCTACTCGGCTTACGGCACTGACCTATCAGAAAAAATGGTTCAGTATAGTACCGCAAACCTCGACTGGCTCAAATCCACCTACCAACTTGCATCTTCTACCTACCAAATTGAACAGGGTGACGCAACCAAACATACCTGGCAGTCCCCAATTGGCACAGTTGTCTGTGAGGTCTACCTAGGCAAACCACTCACCAGCCTTCCGGCCCAAAAAGAACTCCAAGATGTTATGTCGGAGTCAAACCAAATCACGGAAGATTTTTTGAAGAACATTTCACCTCAGCTTAAGAGCGGTACAAAACTATGCGTAGCAGTCCCCGCCTGGTCCACACCTCAAAATACGTTCTTACACCTGAAAATGCTTGACCATTTAACAGATATGGGGTACAATCGTTTAGAACTAAAACATGCTTCGAAACATGATCTCATCTATCATAGACCAGATCAAATCGTAGCAAGAGAATTAATACTGTTGGAGAAGAAGTAAAATATGTCACATGTAAAAGCTGGTGGAACTAGTAAAAACCTTAAAGATTCCCAAGGTCAACGCCTCGGTGTTAAGCGCTTTGGTGGCCAAGCCGTACGCGAAGGCGAAGTTATTGTACGTCAAGTTGGCGCTACTAAACGTGCTGGCGAAGGTACATTCATAAGCCGAAACTTCACTATTCATGCAGCAAAAGACGGCATCGTGACCTTCACAAAGCGAAGAGTTCGCACATTTACCGGTCGCTCAGTCCCCCGCGTCGAAGTCTCCGTTAAGTAGCAAGTTCTTTCTCTAAGAGCTGGGTACCGAACTCAGAGAACATTCTCCTGTAGTTCAGGATGAACGCTGGATCATCGGAGTCAGACAATTTTTTAGTAATTCTATCTCTAAAACCTTTTAAGGTATCCTCACCGTACAGTGCTGTGTACTCATCAAATAGACCCCTGATTACCCCATCATTTCCTCCGAGAAAATCCATCGAGCGTTTTTGAAATTGGCTTGAACTACCTTCATAGTAGTTTTTTGGTAGTATGCTCAAGATTTTAATCAAATTATGTAGTCCGACTTCTGCTGCAATCTCACTGTATACTTCAGACTGAGAACCACCCTTAACTTTACCCTCAAGTAGTTCACGCAGATTCAGACCAGTAACTAGTTCGATATCTTGAGAAAATATCTTAACATCCACATATCCTTGCTTATTGCCACTAAAGTGCTCAGCACGCAGCTCCTCTAGAGCAATGCCGGTATACGTTTCGGTCTGAAATACACCGCCCTGCGTATGGGTATATTCGTGTTGTAAATAGGCTAAATCGTGGTCGTATGCGCTATCATTATAGTCAGAATCTCTTAACTCGGTCGTATCCCGATCTATAATCCTTTCCGCTACGTCAGCAGTAAGACACAGGTACTTCCTTCCGTCTAGCGTGTCAGCAAATGCCGACCCAACAAATGGATACCCTGACTCTGCTGCAAACGCTTCGCGGCGGGCTAACAAGCCTTGCCTCCAGTTCTTCGCGCTCTCACCCAACTCTGTGGCAGCCCTGTCTTTTGCCTTCGCCGCATCTCTATCGATATTATAGTCTTCGATACTCGGCCAATCTAATTCCGGTTGATAATGGTACACATCGTCATCATTTGATGATATAGAAAGAACTACTAACTCGTATTCGTCTTCATTCAAATCCGTGATTCCCATCATTTCTTTTGGAGCATTTAGTAAACCCCTGACCTTGACCGCTTCACGAAGTGCATTAGATAGTTCAACAGATTTAAACTTCTCGATAGCCGATGCCTTCTGACTCTCAGTCACCTCACCATGCATATCTGCATTCGCTTCATGAACGAGTTCGTCAAAGCCTGATACATAATTTAATGCAATCATCATAACTGAGTCGGCAATATATTCATACTCATCCGGATTTGTACGAGCGTCCATACCAGAAGATTCAAATGTAGCCAAGTTATCAGCGATACTCGCCAGTAGAAGTCCTCGTGCATCTCCTTCATTATCTGTGAAAAATTCAGGTTTTATTCCAAACTCTGTAATCAACAACTCTGTACATCTCTGCACTTCTGGATCTTTCAGCTCAATAATATCAGGGTGATTTAATGCCAGTACATCAAGGTACTGCTCGGACTGCTGAACGGTAGACTCGGCTGTTTGTACTTGCACATTTTCTGACATGTTTATTTTGCTTTGTTTACATCTTAAACATTAGCATAATGTGGTATTAAAGTCAAGTTTGGGACTTAGAATGTTTCGTCTGTACCCAAATATTCCGTTTGAGTCACGGATTCATCTGGAAAATCGATGTATTCCCAGCCGCCTCGTTGCTGCGGTGTGCGCTTATTTCTAGCAAGTATCAGAACACCTACTTTTGCTACGGCTGCCAAACAGAGTGCACCAGTGCCATACGCAATTAATTTAAGTTCCCCACCCCGTTCGTGACGGGATCGTTCCATATTTTAGGCTTGGCCTTGTTCCATGACTATTTATCCTTACCTAAATGGTGTCTAATTCGTTCAATTACATCGGCAATTACAACTTGAGATTTCACAAGGTAATCGTCGACGCCGAGGCTTTCAGCACGCTCTTTGTCTTTTGGCTGACTGAGTGCGGTGAGCATAATTATTCGAACGTTTGCGGTTTCTGGAGTGTTTCTGAGGATGTCTAGTACATCAAAGCCGCTAATTTTTGGCATCATTGCATCAAGTAAAATAAGATCTGGGCGGTACTTGACTGCCGCTGAAAGAGCCTCTTCGCCGTTCGCTACATGAGAGACATCGAATCCCTCTGCCTGCAGGCGCATCGTGTACATCTGCGCTAACGCCTCATCATCTTCAACTAAGAGTATCTTGTGTTGTGCCATTACTGTTAATAGTACCAAGTATAGATCACTTTATCAATGCAGAAATATAGCCTGCAAACAGTGGGTGTGGTCGGTTTGGACGAGAGGTAAATTCAGGGTGGAACTGGGTAGCAATAAAGAATCTATGATCCTTCTTCTCTATAATCTCTGCCAGACCCTGCTTCTTCCAGACACCACTTACAACTATCCCCTCCTGCTCAAGTTGTGGAAGGTACGCGTTATTAAGTTCGTAGCGGTGACGGTGTCTTTCGCGAACAGTTAGCACACGGTACAATGACTTTGTTTTTGTACCACTTTTTATGCTACATTCATACGCGCCGAGCCGCATAGTACCACCAGTACCCTCTTTGCCAATTTGATCTTGCATAGTGTGTATCACCGGCTCAGCTGTTTCTGGATCAAACTCAGTAGAATTTGCGGCCACTACGCCGTGGTTTCTCATCGCTGCAATCGCAGCAACCTGCATACCAAGGCATAGTCCGAGGTATGGTACATTATTCTGTAGTGCATATTGAGCAGCACTTATTTTACCTTCTACCCCACGCGAACCAAAGCCTCCCGGCACAATTATTCCATCAATTTTTTTAAACACTGATCTGATAGACTTCGGGTTTGACTCGAGCTCTTCAGCATTAATCCAGACAATCTCAACAGATACGTTTTGAGACCACCCTGCTGCCCTTAGTGCCTCGGCGACCGAAAAGTAGCTGTCTTCATTATCTAGATATTTTGCAACCATTCCGACACGGATCGTCTGTGTTTTTGGTTTCAAAATATGCTCGACTAACTCACGCCATTCGCTGTTTTTAGGTTTTGAATTCTTTAGGCCTAATCTACGCACAATATATTCACCACTCCCCGAATCTTCAAGCGTAAGTGGCACCTGGTAGATAGATGGTGCATTTGGAAGCAGCGCAATCGCCTCTTTCGGGACGCCTCCATACATACTCAGTTTTTCAACAATTCCTGCTGGTGCCACGTCTTCAGAACGAGCCATAATCATATCTGGCACAATACCTGTATTACGCAGATCTTTTACGGCGTTCTGAGCTGGCTTGGTTTTGTATTCTTTGCTTGCCCCTAAGTACGGTATGTACACAACGTGAATATATAGGCAATTCTCACGGCCATGCTTTATGCCAAGTTCTCTAATCGCCTCTACAAAGCCCTGTCCTTCAATATCACCAATTGTGCCACCTATTTCTACAATATGAACATCAAAGCCCTCTGCGGCTGCCTCAATATGCTCCTGCATCGCTCTCGTTACATGAGGAACATACTGAACTGTTTTACCAAGGTATTTACCGGCTCGTTCATCATCAATCACTTGCCTTAGTATTTTGCCGCTCATAGTAGAACTCTTCTGAGTCAAGTTTGTATCAATAAAACGCTCATAATGGCCGAGGTCTAAATCTGTCTCGGCGCCATCTTCGGTTACAAAACACTCACCATGTTCTGCCGGATTTAATGTTCCCGCATCAACATTTAAGTACGGGTCACACTTTTGAATATTCACAGACAGGCCGCGACTTTTTAGTATATTTCCGACTGATGCAGCGGTAATTCCCTTGCCCACACCAGAAAGTACGCCACCAGTTACAAATATATATTTTGGTTTTTTGCTCATCGTATAGCTCCTTTAATGATGTTGTCATTCCTGCGCAGGCAGGAATCTATAATTAACTGGATTCCTGCCTGCGCAGGAATGACGGAAATGGTGAAATCAAAAGAGGCTGCCGTAGCTGCCTCAGTGTTTGTGTGTTTGTTGGTCGCAAATGATTCTATTAAAAACTCCAAAATTGAAACTAGCTGTATCACCTACGTCCTCCTTACAATGGAACTAGTATGCATAAGTGAGTTCACAAATGCAAGCCTATCGTCATCTATTTAAGTTCTTGAGTTGCCCGATCTTTTTGTGGATCTTTGTTGTTATTAAAGTCATCAGTAGTAAGCTTCACTTCAATATCAGGTTTGATGCCTTCTTTATCTATATTTTTACCCTTTGGTGTGAACCAGCGCGCTACGGTAACTTTTAGCTTACCACCGCTTGGTAGATCAATTAGCTCTTGCACACTGCCCTTGCCGAAAGATTTTTCACCAATCAGAGTCACGACACCGTGATCATGCAGCGCACCCGCTAGTATCTCACTTGCCGAAGCAGAACCTTCATTAATAAGTACTGTTGTTGGAACGCCTTCAAGAATTGTGTTTGTACCAGTACGAAGTGAGCTCGTGGTTTTACCGCCCTGTCGTTCTTCAACCACAACTTTATTATTAAGCCAGATACCCGCAACTTGTACCGAACTATCGAGTAAGCCACCGCCATTATTGCGGACATCTACAATTACACCGCGCACATTTTGCTTTTTAAAATCAGTCGCTGCTTGTTTTGCGAGCTCAGCAGTATCATCACTGAATCGACTTATCTTCAAGTAGCCAATACCATCCGTCACTTCGCTCGTAACGCTCGGTACGGTAATTTGGGCCCTAGTGATTTTTATATCTTGTCCTTTAGCGTCTCGAGCTATTGTCAGTACAACGTCGGTACCTGCCTCGCCACGTATTTTTGTAACAGCGGCCTCAACACTCATGTTGGTTGCGTCAGCTCCATCGATTTTGACTATAATATCACCTGCTCGTATGCCGGCCTTCTGAGCTGGTGAACCTTCAACGGGTGCAATCACAACCAGATTATCATTGCGCTTCCCAAGTTCAGCACCAATACCCGTAAATGTTCCATTCAACTCTGCAGTAAATTCTTCAGATTCTTTTTGTGTAAAGTAGGTTGTGTAAGGATCTCCAACTGCATCTACCATGCCGGATTTTAAGCCATCTTCAAGGGCGGCGGTATCTAGTTTACCGTCGTACTTCTTTTTTAAGATGTCATATATTTGTTGGGCTTCTTTTAAATCTAGGTTAGAACTTAGCGCTTGGTTACCCTTATTGGTGTACGGCGCAAAAAAGTAATCCCCAATAAACTGCGCTCGTGTACCAACTGTAAAAGCGATAAGTATTGATACGACAAGTATTCCGAGCGAAAATCTCTTTGATTTACTTATAGTTTTTTCTGTCTTACTATCATTCATGCTCCAAAAATTGTACCATGTAAGTAGTACTTATGGATAGATTATTAACTGTAGAAAAACTGCAACACGCACAGTTTCGCGAACTTGAAAAAGCACTGCTGCCTGTTGTTGTACCACTGGAACAATCTCCCTTGTGGGGCTCTTTTGATGACAGCATTTCTGGCCGTACGTTTCTTGGTAGCTTCAGTTTTAACGACTCTGAAGGCAGGCTTATTGCCCTGGGAAGCGCAACATTATATCGGCAAAAAGGACGTGATTGGATTTGGTTTAAACACGGTCCGCTGTTTGCCAGTATGCCCAACTCTGAAATTGTACAAAAAATGTGCGCAACCCTCACTGACCAGTTCAAATCTATTGAAGGCACACAACCCTCGTTTATCCGTTTAACTGTTCCGACACGAGTAAAACAGCTTGTACTGCCCTTCGAACACACTATGTATGATCAGACGGTAATTGTAGATTTAACCCAGACAGAAGACGAAATCCTTGCCGGCATGAGTCAAAGTGGCCGTAAAGGAATCAGGACTGCCGCTAAATGTGCAATTGGGGTATCTGAGATCACCTCAGATAGATCTGGCTACTTTAAAACACATTGTTATCCAATCCTGAAAGAAACTGGTGCACGTGATGGCTTTGGCATTCACCCGCTCTCGCTTTATATATCACTCTTAGCTACGCTTCAAGATAACGCCAGGCTCTATGTTGCCTACAGCAAAAATCAAGTTGCCGCATGGGCAATTACTACCGAGTACAACAAGCAGGCCATGTATTACTACGGTGGCAGTAGCAGCCTGGCACGAGATACCTTTGCTGCCTATTCCCTCCACTGGGAAGTGATAAAAGAGATGAAGGCTCGCGGCAACGTAAGCTACGACTTTATGGGCATTGCCGGCAAGAATTATGAGGGACTAAAAAATGTCACTCAGTTTAAAATTAAGTTCTCTAAAAATATCGTAGATATCCCATTTACGTATGATCTTCCGCTCAAGAAGACAAAGTACCTCGCACTTAAAAGCGCCATTAAATTAAAACGACGACTAGCAATTTAGTGACTAAATAGGTTTATAGTCTATCTAGAGAGTTTACAATTTAGAAGTGGATGAATTGTAGGTTACCAACAGAAACCCACATTTCGCTGTATTCGCCGCGAACAGCGTAGTTATACTGGCTCACATATATTCTATCGCCACTGACAGCCTCAACATACATAACATGTCCGTAATAGCCCGACATAGAGACCGCAACGTCTCCAACTCGCGGGTTACCATCTACAGGTATCCCAGCTGCTCGTGCATTACCAGGCCATTCGTTTGCATTACCGCGACCACCCCAGTACGGCATATTCCTACCAGATTGATAGACCTTCCATGCAGTGTAGCTTACGCACTCACGGTTATACATTCCCCAACTATCGACGAGTGAATCCTGGGCAGCATTCGCCCATTTAGACGGGTACCCGCCCTTAGATGGATCACCAGCAACTGCAGAACCACCAAGTCGGCTGTTTGCCGCGCGCTGCTGTGCCCGAAGTGCGGTAATTTGTGCACTCTGATTCTTAATCTGAGCATCAAAGCCAGCTTTATCTTGATTCACTGAGGCAAGCTTACCGCTAGCTTCATTATTCTTAGCGTCAAGACTACCACGGAGTGCTTTTTGTTCATCTAATATTCGTGTCACCTCTTTTTGTTGACCATCAAGTTGAATTTTAAGACGATCGATTTCATCCATCGTAGTAACAATATTATCTTTAATTCGGTCACGATATTCTTGTTTATCTACAAAGTCACTGAGATTTTTGCTACTTGCGATCATTTCTAGCGGCGATATATCGCCCTCTATGTACATAGAGCGTATATTTGCAGAAAGCATCGTCTTCTGTTGTTCCAGACGAGTTTGTGCGGCCGCAATTTGTGTATTTAGCTCTGTCTGACGAGCTGTATTTGTATCAATCTGTGCTTGTATATTGGCAATTTGATTACGGAGAGAGTCTATTTCACCCTGAATACCCTGCGCCTGCTGACCAAGCGTTCCTGAAACACTCAGGTTTAGTGCTTTTTGCTGCTCCAGCGCATTAATCTGATCTTGAAGTGCATCTGCATGCACCATAACTGGGCCCAAAATACTCGTCATAACCATTACACTAGCCGCAATTAGCGGGGTCAGTTTTGGTATGTTTGTACGTTGGTTTTTGTGGTGGACCATTGTGTTTTTATGATACCATAAGCGTAATACAAAATCAATAGTTATATATGACTTTTTTAACAATTTCCTGGTTGCATGTGTGCGTAAATAGAGAGCAACCCATCATCATGTCGAATCATAGCCATACAGCCGAAATGCCAGTAGCCTACCAACTGCTGTGACCACCCCTTATATAACTCTCCATCTTCTACGGCACGTATTGCGGTACCAGATGGTGCGCCATAATCAACGCCATCATGTCCAGATGCACCGTAACCGTATCGATATGGGTTTTCTCCAAAACCTTGGGTAATTGGAGCATTAAGTGGCGCAGACCATCTACCCCCAAGATAGTTAAATGGGTTAACTGCTCGGCCATTAACCTGAGCTCTAAGGTGAAGGTGTGAGCCAAAAGAATTCCCCGTATTACCGACCGTACCAATAACAGCCCCTCTACTTACCCTTCCTGACGATGGCAGATTTCTGACGTTAACTCGTGCAAGCGCGTCCTGCATAGCCTGTACCTCGCGTTGCAGTGAAGATATGTCACCTTGACGGGCATTAACCTGAGCATCAAACCCTGCTTTAGTTTGGTTAACCGAGTTCAGCTTAGACTCAGCTTCAGAATTCTTCTGGTCGAGACTAGATTTTAACGTTTTCTGATCTGCAAGTATGGCTGCAATTTCTTGCTGCTGCTGATCGAGTTCTTTTTTTAATACTTCAATCTCTTTCACGGTCTGAGTGATGTTAGTTTTAATTCTGTCTCGATATTCCTGCTTATCAACAAAATCACTGAGGTTTTTGCTACTAGCAATCATCTCAAGTGGCGATATATCACCTTCGATATAGACGGATCTAATATTGGCCGAGAGCAAATCTTTCTGTTGTGTAAGTTTTTCTTTTGCTGTATCAATTTTACTAATAATCTCAGCTTGGCGAGTGGTATTGACGCTTATCTGTGACTGAATAGAGGCAACCTGATCTGCCAATACGTTTATCTCACCCTGAACACCAGTAGCCTGCTGGGCAAGAAGTGCAGCTTCTGAAGCAGCAGCTTCTTTTTGTGCCTGTTTTTGCTGTATCTCATTTTGTATATCGCCAACTGAACGAGCATGAATAATGTCAAAATTTGTAGAACTTAAGCCTAGGAGCATTACAAGAACTAGCGCAGTAGCCTGCTTGAGACGACGAACCGACCTCGTTGATATTATTTTATGGTGGTTCATAGGTTCTTTCAGATTACCATAAGCATTTTTAAGGGTCAAACTAGCAGCAGAAAATACAACATACATGCAGCCCCGATGTACATCTGCAGTCTACTTTGTAGTACTAAGTCGGAGGTGTTTTCGAATTGCAAGGTAGGCAGAGAACGAACCGATTATTACACCAATGGCGATTGTGGCAGGCACAAATAGCCAAACCAGGTCTTGAAAGCGCTCAACTGTTGGGCGAATTTCTTCAACATAACTTCCGAGTTTTGGAGCTTGGCCGAGCACAACAAGGTAAAAGAATAATGAGGCAAATATTCCGGCGATAGCACCATAAATTGAGGCCTCAACAAGGAATGGACCCCTGATGTACCACTTACTTGCCCCAATCAGCTGCATAATCTCAATTTCATCTTTTCGGTTAAATATAGCCATTCGAATTGTGTTAAGGATCACTAGTATAGAGATCGATCCGAACAAAATACTCGCCACCAACCCTGCGTTACGAAGGAACTTAGCAATGTTACCAAGCCTATCTACAGCCACACGCTTCGCATCATCTTTGTACGAATCTTTATAGACAATTTTTGAATACTTCTTCGTCCGAGTCACCTCTACAACCTGTTGTAGTTTATTGGTGTCGTACGTTTTAATTCTGATACTAGCCGGGAAGGTATCTGCATTCGTCTGTGCTAACGACTGCAGTTCAGCAATACTATCTTTGACACTTTCTTCGTAAATGGCTCTCGCCTCTTCTTTAGAAATATAGGTGATCTCTTTTACTTCTAAATCAGAGTTGTTTCGTAAATCAGATGAGAGATCTTCTATTTGATCTTTGGTGACATTGGCATTAAAGAATATTGAAACATCAATTTTATCTGTAAATGATTGAACAGTATTATTAAGCGTATAGCTTGCAAACATCGTCAGGAGTATACAAGCGAGTGTGATACTCATCACGACCGTTGCTGCTACCGAAAGCCAGGTATTTCTAATAAAACTATGTGCGCCGATTACAAATACTCGCTTAGCATTTATAAGTTTTCGTTTGAATGGGCTGCCGGTCATAATTAACTAACCACTCCGGTTGCAGAAGTATCTTTTGCAATTCTGCCGCCTTCGATTGTAATCACTCTACGCTTTAATTTATGTACAATATCTTGATTGTGGGTTGTCATCAAAACGGTAGTGCCATGTTGGTTAATCTTTTCTAAAACTGACACAACGTCCCAAGCGTGCTTAGGGTCAAGGTTGCCAGTTGGTTCGTCAGCAATTAGTATTTTTGGCTGACGTACAACTGCCCGGGCGATTGCTACACGCTGCTGTTCTCCGCCAGAAAGCTCATTTGGAAAATTCTTCTCTTTTCCGTTTAATCCAACTAAATCTATAACTTTGGGGACGGTGTAGTTAATTTCTTTTGTTGTCATACCTACAATCTCAAGTGCAAAAGCAATGTTTTCAAAAACCGTACGGTTAGGAAGTAGTTTAAAGTCTTGGAATATTGTACCGATTTTACGTCTGAGTAGTGGAACTTCTTTATCTTTAAGCAGATCGTAATCAATTCCACCTACTACGATCTTACCTGATGTTGGCTTCTCTTCCCTAGTTAAGAGCTTAAGCAGTGTCGACTTACCTGCTCCTGATGTACCAACAATTAGCACAAACTCTTTTGGAGCAATATGAAGAGATATGCGGTCAAGCGCCAGCCCTTTTTTGCCATATTTTTTTGTTACGCGGTCTAAAAGAATCACGCTTATGATTGTACCAAATTATTACGTAATGGACAAAAGACCTAGCCCATTGCTGCGCCTAATGTACAGACAGACTTAACGGCACATTCTCCACAGGCTAAGGGTCCTTTTTCAGCCGAACGCAATCTCAAGTGAGCATCTAAATTTTCGCGTCCTCCGCATTTCATGTCAGTATCATCAACTTCTGCAGGAATAAGGAGTGCGATGCCTGAAAAATCAGTGCCATCTGTTTTACCGTTCCATACATCGCTCAGTGATATTTTCTGTAACATAACTATCTCCTAATTCAAAAATGGGTCGAGAGCACCGTCTAGTACTTTCGCTGCATCTTTTACTTCAAACTTTGTCTTGGTGTCTTTCACGAGTGTATATGGGTGTAATACATAATTTCTAATTTGATTCCCCCACGCTGCTTCTTGGTTTGGACCCTTGAGCTCAGAGATTTTTTCAGCGTGTTGCTCCACCTGCAGCTGAGCGAGTTTTGAACGGAGAATCTTCATGGCGGTTTCGCGGTTCTGAATTTGAGATTTCTCGTTCTGAATTGAAACTACAATATTTGTGGGAATATGGGTGATTCGAACTGCACTGTCTGTAGTATTTACACTCTGACCACCGTGGCCACTTGCCCTAAACACATCTACCCTTATATCCCCGTCTGCTATTTCTACCTCATCGGGCTCATCTATTTGTGGCAGTACTTCTACCATTGCGAAGCTTGTCTGGCGCAGGTTGTCAGAATTAAATGGGCTCAACCGAACAAGCCTATGCACACCATGTTCTGATTGTAATTTTCCGAACGCATTAACGCCAGATATTGTCAGTGTTGCACTTTTAATGCCCGCTTCTTCTCCACTCGATTCTTCAACAACTTCTGCTTTGTATCCCGACTTCTCTGCCCAGCGCAGATACATGCGCTCTAACATTGCGGTCCAATCCATTGCATCTACCCCGCCAGCGCCGGCCTGTAACCGAAGCACCGCATCGTGATCGTCGTACGGTCCGTTGTACTTAAGATCTTTTTGAAGAACTTCAAACTGAGATGTAATCGATTCTAGTTGAGATGCAATCTCTGCCTGAAGAGATTCATCGCCGAGTGCGGCTAATTCCGTAAGTTCGGAGAGTTTACCGCGAACCTCAACCCACGGGCCAACGGCAGACTGTAGCTTTGCTTGCTGCTTACTCAGATCCTGTGCACGACGATTATCATCCCAAATTTTTGGGTCCTCAAGCTGAGCCGTAAGGTCTATCAGTTTTTCTTCACGCACAGCAAAATCACCTTCATCCCAGGCTTTTATAAACTGATTCGTGACATCAGCTAGCTGCTTACTGACTTCGTGCATATCTGTAGTATATAGGATTTTTGCACTTTTACGTAGATTCCGGGTCTATATATAATCGTCAGTCCACGTCTGGTGTTCGTAGGCAGCTTCATAGTCAAAACCAGAATCATCTACCGTAAAAGGCAGTACGTACTCACCGGAACTTTTCTGATGAGCCAAGTGATATGCTAATCGCAGCTCATCTGTCTCGCCTACGCACTCGAACGGCTTTACGACGCCGTCTACATCAAGTAGGCCCTTGAATGTTTCTACCAGTGAAGGTTTTTGAAATAAGTTTTCACCGCTAAAGACTTCGATTAAGTTGGTAGGATCTACAAACGGCGCGAACAATAAAAAGCTGTTTGCACACTTCGGGCAATCGCCACACCAACCGAGCATTTGATTATTCTGACCCTGTTTGTAATTTCCGACATTGCAAGACGAAAATTGATGTGCGTATGCTTCCCAAGATTCTGATGTGAACAACTCCGCAATCTTAAGCTCACTATATTTTCTGAGCGGTGAACCGAGCTGTATTACAGGAGATATATAGTTCTTAATATACTTAGCAAGCTGCTGTTCAGCCTTCCAGGTTTTAGACCATTGGTGAGAAACGGGCAAATCACCTATATACATATAAGGCTCTTCCCCCTCGTGTCCAATTGCAGAAAGTACTGTGTCTTTACCAAGAAGAATTGCCTGTACAAGCGCAATCGAAAGAACAATATACGTTACCGGCACATGGCCATTAAGCGCTCCATGCTCACCCGCGTTCGTGAGGTTTTCTGTATCTATCTGGCGTGTAGCAGTGACTAGCGAGTTGCCTATTGTATCAAGAACTGACGGATGCGAACTACCTGAACTGAGATTCCACGCGTCAAATACAGTGTGTTTCTGGCTGAGCAATGTCGCTAGTAGCAGCGAGTCCTTCCCGCCACTCTGTAGCACCAGCGGACTCTGGTCTGTTGCTATATAATCGGTGGCGCGTGAGCCCGTACCACTTGCGACAAAATGCGCGAGATCGCTCCGAGTAAGACTATTTTCTGATGCGAATTGACTCAGCCCTTCTTGATACACGCTACTAAAAAATTCTGCCTGCCACTCATCGATTTCCCCCACTAGCAGCTCCACACCTTCTGTTGGAAAGGTCTTATAGTAAGACGTCCCGATGAGTACAAATGCTAAAAATAATGCTCTTTCGAGGGCCTCGGTATTATAACCCGGCACCATATTAATAAAACTAATCGATTCAGTGAATTGTATACCATTATTTACGTATACAAAATCTGCCTGCTTGGTTGCGTCATCAAATGAATAATTCTTAAACTGAAAACTCATGAAAGCTCCTCAACTATCTGTTTAAATTGTTGGCCACGGTCTTCAAAATTCTTAAACATATCGAAGCTTGGTGCTCCTGGACTTAGTAGTACGATATCTCCCATTACTGCTTTATCTTGCGCTAATTCGATAATGCTCCTAAAGCTCTCAGACTCCACTAATTCGTAGTGCGTATAATTTTTTGCATCAAGTTGTTCGGCAATCTTTTTTCTTACCGCGCCAATTAAAAGAACAACTTTCACTATGTGAGAACTTGCTATTGCGCTCGTTAGATTATCAAAATCGGTGCCCCTATCATATCCACCACAAATCAAAACTATCGGCTGTGTAAACGACTTAACTGCTGCAATTGCCGCGCCGGCAGCCGCAGCATAACTATCATTGTAGTACTTTACCCCGTCGACTTCCCTCACAAACTCTAGTCTATGCGGGAGACCCCTAAATGAAGTAATGGCCTTTTTTATTGCAGCTACATCCTGTGTATACTTCCAACTTGCAGTAATTGCCGCACATATGTTTTCCAGGTTATGAGCGCCCAGTAGCCCAACCTCTGAAGAAGAACAGATTACGATACCTTCTACTTCAATATTCCCGGCTACAATATTCGCCCCCTCGTCTGACATAAATTGTTTCTTATGAGCTGGCGACAGAGCTGCAATTTGAGCACTAAACTTGTTACTAGGGTGATACACTAGTAAATCTTTTTCGGATTGAAAGGTTCCGATTTGTGCCTTGGCGGTAACGTAATCTTCCATATCCGCGTGTACGTTTAGATGATCGGCCTCGATCATCAACACAACTGATGTTTCGGGTGACTTTTGAAGATCCCAGAGCTGGAAGCTTGAAAGCTCAAATACTACAATGTCATCTTTACTAATACTAGGTAAAACATCGAGTGCGGGTGTTCCAATGTTACCAAGAAGATGTACCGTTTTACCGGCTGACTTTAAAATCTCTGCGATTAGACTACACGTTGTCCCCTTGCCTTTTGTTCCAGTCACACCAATTATTGGCGCAGGGCACTTTGCAAAAAATTCATTTGTAGATGACCAGATTTTACCATCGGTTGTAATGTGATTCGGGTTTAAACCTGCTGTTCGTACGATTAAATCATACCCGTTCATATCATTAAATACATCCGGACCAAGCTGAGTTGGTACACCGTCTGGAATAGGCTTCAACGTCTCCAGCTTCTCATCAAAAATAGTAATATCAGCACCGAGCTTAGACCAGTAATGGTAGTTAGATTCCCCTTCTTGTCCGTATCCAGCAATAGCTACCTTCATATTAACTCCAGAGTTTTGCGAGCTCATCATGCAGCTCATTTACAAATTCTTGTCCGCAGTTTCCCAAGATTCCGAAATCCCAGAATGCCTCTTTATGAAATTCCTGTGCAATTGAAGTCACGCGCTTTGTGGTGACGCCTTTAATACGTTCCGGAACGCGGTAATAATCCATAACCTCGCCAGTAAGACCATACTCGTGGCTATAGCCACCAAGAATATTACCAACTGTTTGGGCACCCATCTGAAAACTTCCAAGAGCATAGTTTTTAGATGTCTTTAGCTGTTCTGAACTCACTTTGCCATCAAGTACATATCGGAGATGTTTCACAATCACTCCAATCGCCTTCTTAGCATTTTCTGGGCTAACCTGGAAATCAAAGTCCCATACGCTATAGTCATGACCCCTACTCCCGCTTGACCAAATATAGTAGGCAAGACCTTTTTCACGGATATCACCAAGTACTAATGAGTCTGTCGTGGCAGTCAGGATGTTATTAAGTGCGTTGAGTGAATCCATCTCTGGCTCAGAAATTCTACGTGGCAGTAACATGCTAAAACTAACATATAAAGACTCTACTGTTTTATTTTCTACATATAAAGGCTTGGTCTGCTTTACTAATTTGGTTTCAGGGAGCTCCATGTGTTCGCCTTCATTCAGCTCAAGATTCTTTTCAATAATTGTTGCAATTTGTTCTTTGCGGCCTTTTAAGTTGCCAGCGATGGAAAAACATATATTGTTAAGATTATGAGTCTGCTTATAGTGCTTTCTAACATCATCAATTGAGATATCACTCAGTTTACTGAGCCGCTTTCTATCACTCGTAACCAAAAATCCTGAACGCTCTGAGAGCGCGATTCCAAGCTGCCTGAAATAGTTGCTTAAATAGCCAGTTAACTCTTCTTTAACGTTACCCATTTCAGCTTCAAACTCTTCTTGTAAAAAGAGCGGCTTAGATATTGAAAGCATTAATAGGTTTAAAATTCTATCCCACTCGAGATCTGCGCACTCGCCAATATACCCAACGTTATAGGTATTAGTATAGGCATTGGTGTAGGCACCATTCTTCTTAACTTCTGCCTCAAATGTTCGTGCTTTTCGGTAGCTTTGGTTTGCGCCGCACAGAAGATGTTCCATAACATGTGGTGCTTCCCACTTACCGTTCTGAGCCAAGTAGTACCCTGCTCGCACCGTAAAGTCATAACTCATCACCTGTGCATCAGGCACATCGATGAGTAACCCACTCACCCCATTTTTTAGTTTTACTTCTTTAACGGTATGTTTCATTCACCCAAGTATAGAGGTTTTAGGCCCCAGATTCTAGGATGAAATTACCAGAATTAGTCAGTTGCCCAGTGGACTGGATCATCGTCTTTCCCCTTGTCCCATGGATCACCAGGTCCAGTTTGGCTAAAATAATCGAGCGTGTCCTCATTATGTGTACTTTGAGACTTATCAGTCGACCTTTGTACCGAGATTTTACCTGTAGCCTTTTGACTCTTCATTCGTTGAAATTCTTTAAATTCCCTAAATTCTTGATAATCATTGTATTCCATATTCATGCTTTCCTGTTTCTTAAAATATTACCGGGACGATTCGATAGGTGTTTCTCTGTGCAGAAACCCCACCATGGCGAAGTGAAGTTCTTGTTGCCAGAGGGCATCATCAAGCGGATCGTGAGTGAACTCTCTTTGAGGCACAACAAGATGAGGTAGATTTGACTTGGTTGTATTCCCCCAGTCATAGGGTCTACCTTGTGAGTGAAATCCATAATTCCTGTCTTGTTCGTATATGGTTAGTGGTATGCTCATAGCGAGACTCTTGAGACAGTATCCTGCGACACCAAATGGGCTTTCGACTCCCGCCTTTGTCATCTCAAGATCAACCCAGCCAAAGTCGAATGCGGCATTGAATGCAGTCAGGGCAACTTGCTTACCTTCGTTATTGTCATATACCCATTCTGCTAACTCCTGCATCACTTGGTCAACTGGTGTCCCCTCGTCTAGTAGCCGATCTCGCTCGAAGCCATGTGTCTCATTAAAATCGCGCATACTCGGAACGTACTCTTCGTTTGCTGGCTTGATCTCTCTTCTGAAGGTTGCGCCTTGTGGTGTCACGGCTCCAATGGCTAGTAATGAACCGTATCCCGGCTTACCATCCGCCTCTACGTCTAAGTCTACAAAACAAGTCCTTGCTTTCTGGACTATTGGCCTGCCCTTTTCCACAAGGCCCATATGCCGCTCTGTGTTGATTTCGCGAACCCTAGTTTTGTACTTTATCGCATATAGAACCTGAGACCTAAGTTTATCCAGCATGAGCCACTCGCTAGACATGGGCATCTCCAACGCTCGTTGATCCTCTACCCTTACCTCGAATTGGCCCAGGTCTTCTTCACTTAAACGATGGAAGTCTGTGTTGAGCCAGCCTGCTTTATATTTGTCAAAAACATCCATTTCCATGTAACTACTCCTGTTTAGTTGTAGTTACAGCATAAGGAATATACTTGCACAAAGCAGTAAAACATTTTTTACCTATTCTTAACTATTGCAGAATAAAGAGTTCGTTTGGTTGAAGGCCATTTGTCAGCCGTGTGAATAATTCAGGTATGAAGTGGGAGTTTGATAGCCGATTGTCTGAGCTTGTTAGTTCTGACTGCTTGAACCATTCTAGTTCGTACTGCGGGTCGTCCGAAGCTGGCACACCATTAAACTGCACCTGGTAGATGTATCCAATCGAGTGATACGCCCCTTCAGTTTGTTCCGTTTGAATAGTTTCGGCAATTGTTAAAAGCTCTACCAGGGTATCTTTAGTCGTTTCTATGAAGCTACGGAGTTGTGTGCGTGCATTTTCATCTGCACTTTCGCCATATTTATATAAACCGCCCGGTAACATGTATTCATTGAGCAGTTTACCCATAGATCCTGTCCGTTTTGAAAGCAACACCTCATCTTTATCATTTGTGATAATAAACTGTACCACCAGCCGTGGTGAAATTTGCGGCTGCAAATTTTTAAACCCAATGAAGTTAATCCATGATGCGCCTCTGGCCGTTAACTCAAACCCGGTGTCTTCGTTTTTAGTAATCAGACCCCGGCTTAGCAGTTTGTTGGCATGGTACATGAACAAACTATTTTCAATTCCTGCATCTTTTAGATCTGTAAATCGGACCGGTGAGTCTGATCCAGCAAGTTTTGCAAGAATATCAATTTGAATATAATGATCTGTCAGATTCTTGAGTGTCTGATCAGAACTCATAGCGACTAATGTTTCTTTCGATTTTGACGCTGTTTCTTGCGAGCCTGTTTAATCGTCGCCTTCTTCTTGGTGTTCGGAATGCTTACACGCTTAACTACGGTGCCTTCAAAATCTTCTGCGCTGGTAGCAACGCCAGTCGTAATTTGGTTTGCGTTATCTGTTGAACCACGTGCCGCTTTCGTAAGCTCAGTTTCAATCGCCTGCGTAACCTGGTGTGAGTGTAAGTGATTGAGGCCGCGCACAACCTCGTTTCTGAGTGTTGCCTGCATAGTCTCAAACAAGCCCTGGCCTTCGCGTCGATATTCTACGAGTGGGTCTTTTTGGCCAATTGAGCGCCAACCAATACCGTTTCTGAGGTGGTCCATATTTTCTAGGTGCTGCATCCAAAGTTGATCGAGTACCTGCATAACAGCCTCGCGTTCAATCTGGCGCATAATATCTTTACCAAGTACGGTTTCTCTGTCTACATACAACTCATAGGCATGCTCTTCAAACTTCTTAAGCCGTTCTTTCGAATCTTTTGCATTATCAGTGCTCTTAAGGTCCTTCAGCTGCTTTTCACTAAATGGAAATACCGTTTCGAGCTCACGATAAAACTCTTTTTTATCAAGTGGCGTAACAGTTGCCCAGCTCTGAGCCTCTTTTTCAACCATTTCTTTAATTTGCTTACTGATGTCTTCTGCCATGAGTGCGCGGCGGCGAATAGTATAGACAGCTTTACGGTGGCGGTTCATAACATCGTCGTACTGTACAACGTTCTTACGAGTATCGTAGTTATAGCCTTCTACCTTCTTCTGAGCGTTCTCTAAAGTTTTACTAACAGATCTGTTTTCAATCGCCTGATCTTCAGCAACACCAAGTCGTTCCATAAGTGAGGCGATTCTATCACCACCAAATATACGCATAAGGTCATCTTCACAGCTTACATAAAACTGCGTCATACCAGGGTCACCCTGACGACCACATCGTCCACGAAGCTGGTTATCTATACGACGAGATTCATGTCGTTCTGAACCAAGTACGACTAACCCACCGAGTTCTTTCACTCCTTGACCAAGCACAATATCTGTACCACGGCCGGCAATGTTAGTTGCCAGCGTCACAGCACCTTTTTGGCCAGCTTTCGCTACAATCGCAGCTTCACCTTCGTTATTCTTTGCATTAAGTACCTGGTGAGGAATCTTTGCCTCGCTCAGTAATGCAGAAAGTCGTTCGTTATTTTCAATCGAAACTGTACCAATCAGTACTGGCTGACCTTTTTTATGCAGTGTCTTTACTTCTGCAATCAGCGCCTTGAACTTACCGACTTCAGTTTTGTAAATTCTATCTGTACGATCTTCGCGAGCAATTTTTTTGTTCGATGGAATTTCTATAACATCAATACCGTATATCTGGTTGAACTCTTCTGCCTCAGTCGAAGCCGTACCGGTCATACCAGAAAGCTTGTCGTACAGTCGGAAGTAGTTCTGGAACGAAACTGTTGCAAGCGTCATACTCTCTTCTTGCACGTCAACACCCTCTTTGGCCTCAATCGCCTGGTGAAGGCCTTCGTTGTAACG
>JBGSPG010000036.1:0-3750 GCA_041738725.1 Saccharimonadales bacterium (SeqCode) | reverse complement strand
GGGAGGAGAATATCTACATGTGTCACAAGTGTGAAGCTCGTGTTGCGCTGCTTGCAGAGCTCGACAAGGAGACGCTCCGACTGGCCCGCCATGAGGCGACGCTGGTCTTCGAGCAGACCATGGCCAGTCTCAACGTCGAAGAGGCTCGCGCGAACGTTGCCGCAGGCAGCATGCGCAAGTCGCAGTTCTGCATGCTGGTGGCCGCCAAGGCCGAGGCCGATGAGGCGCTTCACGATCTCGACGACGAGATCACGGCGCACTCCGAGAACATGATGGGCATCGTCGAGGACATGCTCTTCGGTTCCCAGGAGGGCTCGTCCTTCGGCGATCTCCTGTCGGTGATCTCCGGCGGGTTCCCGTCCGGGTTCGCCTTCGCTGCTGGCCCCCAGCTCCGCTAGCGGAGCAGCCGGCACCAGCTAGTACGTCCACGCGTACCCGGGCAAGCATCCCTAGGGGTGTCTTGCCCGGGTCTGGGTCAAAAGTTTTGTAGTTGTAGTTTTCTTGTTCACCTAGAGCGCCCATCGAGGCGCTCTTATTAATTGACAGTTATGTATATTAAGTGGTATAGTTTTTTCATGACAGAAAGAAATAATAAATCTCTAGAACAATCCGGTAGCTATGGTGACGGTGACGCCGGTACATTTGATCCGATCGCTGCACATCTTTTAGATACTGGCCAGCATGCCGCGTATGGTCGTTATATGGAAGACAGATATCATAGACAGCGTGAGTCTGAGCATGTGCCGGGTGCCGAGACCCGAAGCGACAGAGACGATGATGACTCTTCGCCCGTAGAATTAGATATCTAGATATTGATTTTTTCAATTGCAGCTTGAATAATAGATTCAAGCTGTTTTTGTTCTTCTTTAGAAAATTTGGCAAGCACAAAGTCAGCGGTGTCCATTTTTTCAGCAAGTTCATTCTTTACGCCAATACGAATACGGGTAAAGTCATCCCCAATATGGCTAATTAGGCTTTTCAGGCCATTGTTTCCGGCTGATCCCCCACCCTGTTTTAGTTTGACGGTCCCAAACGGCAAATCGTATTCATCTTGAATAACAATGATATCTTTATTCTCTAGTTTGTAGAAGTCCTTTAGGGCCTGTACCGATTCGCCGCTAGCGTTCATGAAGGTGGTTGGTTTTGCCAGAATAACCTTCTTACCACCACTGTAATCTTCAGAAATCAGAGCTTTAAACTTTGTTTTTTCTTGCCACTTTGGAAAACCGAGATTATTCTGTAGTGTGTCTAAAACCTCGAAGCCAATGTTATGCCGGGTTTTAGTATACTGTGTACCGATATTACCGAGACCAATAACAAGTGTTATAAAACTTTCATCATTAGCTGCGGCTGCCGCAGGAATATCCTGCGTAAGCTGTATTAATCGGTCACTGCGTTCAAATCTTTGGAATAATGCCATGCTGCCAGTATACAGTAGCTGAGCTCTTGTAGTTAAGAACAGGGTTTTATATTAGTAGATAGTATGAGTAACACTGGTTGGTTTCATGTCCGTGAAGCGTCGAGTGAGTTCTTTTACGACTGCAAGATGTTCGGTAACAACCTCAGATTGATCTGAGGTTAAGGGCGGGCTGGTGAATTGTGGAGCAGAAAATCCTGACACATCACCAGATGTGTAAGCATTTATCTGAATTAGTGGACGCCTACGAGGCCTGTGTTGTACATGTACTTTTCCGCTGAGATCCGCACCTTCGCTGTTTATAACACCGTCCAGCCTAGCTACGAACCCAGATTCGTCTACACTTGCTGTCGCACAGTCCGTAGAGACGTCTCCGTGCACCGTGTGCCATAGAATGGCGTTGCCTAGTTTACTTACACGATTTCTTAGGTATAAACCTTCTAGTGCATTAAAAACTCGGTTTGTTCGATTCGTGCGTACGACGGTTTGTTCCATGTTATATACCTAACTTTCCTTTGGTTGCTCTAGATAATACCATCTTTATGAATTGTTTGTGTAGGTTTCCGTCATGTTGCCTCGATGCGTGGTGGAAGTCGTAGCTATCTGCCGCGAAGCGATCGGCGGCTTCGAGTGCTACTTGGGCATCGGTAAGGTGCGATTCATCATCATACGAAATACCTGAACCTGGTCGTGAGTGTATGGCTAGCCCATATGTACTGATGAGGCCAGGTTGTTGACACTCTAAAATTGCCCGCCATTCATCAACTGACTTACCATCACCAAGGCAGTCAAACAGTCGTTCGCGATGTTCAGGTATCGTTCCGCGCGGACCTACAAGACTCGCTCTGTCCTGTAGTACTTCGGTAATATGAGGTAATTCATCTATCATCATAACCGAGAAGAGTTCAGATACTCGCCGTGATCTGTCTCGGTGGCCTGCAGGACCGCGATTACCAATCTTAGTAACGCTGTACCATTCACCCGGTATAAGCGCACGCTTTTCGTAGCTGAGTGGATTATGGTCTGGCTCAAGTTGCTGTATTGTAGTAATAGCAAGTGAGCTGACTACTTTAATAAGGGGTAGTGCGGGATAAATAATCCGCTTTTCAAAGCGTTTTCGTTCATCGCTGGTGAGCCAGTCTTTTTGTGTTAGTTCTGCCAGGTGTACAGAAGACTATACGTTGGATTACAACAGGGGTCAACCGTAAGAGCTATTCTTGTTCGTCAGTTTTGGGTAAGAACTTAGTTGTTTTGCCAGAAATTCGTTCGTTATTGAGCATATAGAATTTTACGGGCGTACCGCTGAAGTCAACAGCTTTTCTGAGGTTCTTTTCTAGGTAGCGCTTCCAGCTCCAGTGAAGGTATTCGAGGTGGGCACCGTACAGGCGGAATGTTGGTGGTGAGGTATCATCTTGTACAAAGTAGCGTGGCTTCGGGTGGCGCCCTTTGAGCCCAGCTGGTGGGTGTGCACTCAGTGATGAGGCTAGGATTTTGTTTAGCTCAGCAGTTTTGATTGTGCGCTTACGCCGAACATTAATTGCAAGTGCAAGATCAAAAATTTTAGCAACGTTCTGACCTGTTATAGCGCTCGTGAATAACAGTTGCGCCCAAGGTACAAACTGAAAGTTATTGGTAATTCTGGCAGCAATTCCATCTCTGGTGTAGGCATTTTTTGTAGCAACTTCTTTACCATAACTCTGAGATTTTGACATACGTCGTTTGTCTGCTTTTGTGAGCTTGTCTTGGTCGATCTCTTCTTCTTCAGGTTCATTCTCGGCAGCCTCGGCGAGTGCGTCGAGTGTATCCCACTTACTGATTACAATTATGAGCCCCTTGCCCGCTTCTTTAATAAGGCCAGCGATTTTTTGGTCGAGTGCGGTACTGTGTTCTTGTACGTCCATTAGAAGTAGGCAGACATCTGATTGCTCAATTGCCTGTAGGCTGCGCAGTACGCTAAATTTTTCAATGCCACGTTCGATTTTGCCACTACGGCGAATACCGGCGGTATCGAGTAGTTCAATATCTTGGCCTTCATAGCGGACTTTTACGCGGTTGACATCTCTGGTAGTTCCGGCAACATCCGCAACAACAGCCTGTTGTTTTTTAGCGAGTGTGTTGAAGAGCTGGCTTTTACCAACGTTTGGACGGCCGAGTAGTGCAATTCTGAGCACGTTATCTTCAACCAAGGCCTCTTTGGCAGGAATCTGCTTTGTAATTGCACTGAGGAGCTCGTGAATACCCTGGCTCTGTGTTGCGCTCGTGCTGACTATGGTTTTAATGCCAAGGCGTTCCCATGGTGTGTCAGAATCATTCTTAGCAATCTGATCAGCCTT
>JBGSPG010000099.1:0-6262 GCA_041738725.1 Saccharimonadales bacterium (SeqCode) | reverse complement strand
AGTTCGATTTACCGGTTCCTGATTTACTGCTTTCTTCAAAATAGCTACCTATAAATACTAATGTGAGATACTGGGTGCATGACGTTTTACTTTTATGACCTTGAGACTTCGGGTATAAGTTCTCGGGCACAGCGAATTATGCAGTTTGCGGGCCAAAGAACAGATATGGATCTAAACCCAATTGGCGAGCCAGACAACTGGATTGTTCGCTTAACAGATGAGGTTTTGCCGGATCCTGATGCAGTATTAATTACAGGTATTACTCCACAGAAGACTATTGAAGAAGGTTACACTGAGGCTGAATTTATAGAACTCTTTAACGAGCACGTCTGCCAGCCAGACACAATTATAACCGGCTTCAATAGTGTTCGATTTGATGATGAATTTATGCGTAACACGCTCTGGCGTAATTTTCATGATCCGTATCAGTGGCAGTGGCAAGATGGCCGCTCGCGTTGGGATCTTATGGATGTTGTACGAATGGTGCGTGCACTCCGACCAGAGGGTATTAAGTGGCCGTTTGCACCAGCTCGGGCTCAATCAGTTTCAGAACATGGCGCGTTAGTCGCACTAAAGGTAGGGGATGAAGATTCACAAAAACTCGTGCCGACAAATAGGTTAGAGCTTATAACTGAGCTGAACGGAATATCTCACGAGCAGGCCCATGATGCGCTCAGCGATGTGTACGCTACTATTGCAGTAGCTAAACTTCTCAAAGATAAGCAGCCGAAGATGTTTGAGTATCTGCTCGGCATGAGGAATAAAAAAGCGGTCGCAGAGCTTGTATCGCTTGAAGATCCAAAGCCGTTTTTGTATACCTCAGGCAGATATGCCAATAGGTGTAATAAAACTACGGCAGTATTGCCGGTGGCACCGGCTGCAAACGGCTCAGTGTTGGTTTATGATTTACGAATTGATCCAGTACCGCTTTCCAAACTTTCAGATGAGGCGCTGTCTGAAAAACTATTTAGTCGAGACTCAGAAACCGAATTGTTACCAGTAAAGGTATTAAAACCAAACGCCTGCCCGGCAGTTGCCCCACTTGGTGTACTCGACGAGGCAGCCCAAAAATCAATTCAGCTTACTCCACAGGAAATCACAGAAAACTATAGTAAGTTCTGTAGCATTGAAGGATTCGGTGAACGGATTGGAATGTTATTTGAATCGTACGATTCTAAACGCAAATCTGAGTACACTTCTGAATCAGACCCTGATTTTCAGTTGTACGATGGCTTTATTCCAGCCGGGGACGCTCAGAAGCAACGAGTTGTTAGAACTTCAGACGCGGACGCACTGGTAGATTTGGCACTCGATTTTTCTGACCCACGGCTCGAGGCACTATTTGTTCGGTATAAAGCACGCAACTTCAGTAGAAGTCTCAGCGAGACTGAACAAAAAGAATGGGAATCCTATAGGGATGACCGAATAATGAACGGTACACGCGGGCAGCTTTCTGCGGCAGAATTTGGCACTCGCCTGGCTGAACTTTCAGCAACTAAGACAGACGAAGAAAGTAAATTTTTACTGACCGAACTTCAGTTGTACGCCGAGAGTATTATGCCCATTATCGATGCTTAGTGAGTAACTTGTTTGCTAGGCGCAGCAATGACAGATCTGTTTTTTGTATCAAACTCGTGCGTACTTGCATCTTTAAAATCAGCCACTAACTTTTCAGACGTTATCGTGTGTGCAGTGTTTTCTAAAAACTTTAAACGAACGTGAGCAAGTGCGCGCCGAATTATAAAAAGCGAGATAACCGCAAGACCAATTGTTGGCCATAGTCCGAGTACGATGTTCGTGCCAGGTACAATCCCAGCAATTAAAAAGCTTACGGCTGAATTAAGCGGATCGTTTACGAATATAACAAATGCAGCAGCTACACTGAATATGCCCAAAAATAGTAGTTTGCCTCGCATGATACACCTCGCTGTTACGTTGTAACTTCATAATACGAGTTTGTCGCTAGATTAAAAAGGTGTTTTGCTAATAATCCGTTGTAGTTTTATCCACAGCTAGACATTATTTTTTTGTGAGGAGTTTTTTGAGCCGAGTCAGGCGGTCTCGATTAAATATAAACAGCGTTATACCACCCATTCCAAGTGAAAGCATGAGTGCCCACCATCCTTGAGTTACAGCTCCGAGAGCCCCAATGAGTAGTGCGAATGATGTTATATCAAAACAAATTGCCCACCTCGGTGTTGGGTGCCAACGATTCTTAATCTCTTTCGGCACAGTATGTAGGAAGAAGGCTTTTAGTTCTTCAGCCCAATCAAATTCACTTGCCAAAATTGCAATTGAAAGCAGGAATAGGGCAATACCGCCTGGGCCAGGCACGGAACCGATAATGGGTGAGACTATGAGTAGTAGTAGCCCGAGCACAAAGACAAGTGGCTTTCGAAAGCGTGATGGTTTTTGCTTCCACCATTTGTAGAACGTGTTCTTCATGGTAGTAGTATACAAGATTTAAGATGTCATTCTCTAGTAGAAGTGTGATTTTGCGCTATAATAGAATGATATGTCAGAGTTTATTTCGGTTCGAGGTGCGCGCGAACACAATTTAAAGAATGTTTCAGTCGAGATTCCCCGCGAGAAGTTGGTGGTTATTACGGGTCTATCAGGCTCGGGTAAATCTTCACTCGCCTTCGATACCATTTATGCAGAGGGTCAGCGCCGCTATGTAGAATCACTTTCTAGTTACGCACGGCAATTTTTGGGCTTAATGGAAAAACCAGATGTAGATCAGATAGATGGTCTTTCACCAGCAATTTCAATTGATCAGAAATCCACTAGTCGGAATCCTCGATCTACAGTTGCAACAGTAACAGAAATTTACGATTACCTCAGGTTGTTGTTTGCCAGAATTGGTGTACCACACTGTCCAGTAGATGGCAGTGAGGTCCGGAGATTGACACCACAAGCAATTGTTGACGAAGTACTCAGTATGCAGAGCGGGGCAAAGCTTATGATTCTGGCACCAATAGTGAATGCAAAAAAGGGTCAATTTGAACATATTCCGGGTGAGTACCAGCGCAGTGGTTTTGCACGTGCCCGAGTAGACGGAGTGATTTATAGCCTTGATGAATGGCCGGATTTAGATAAAAAGTATAAACATACCATCGAGATTGTTGTAGATCGCCTTACAAACGACGCGGCAAACCAGAGCCGCCTCACGCAGTCGATTGAACAGGCTCTTGAGCTCGGCAAAGAATCTATTATTGTTCACAACGCAGATACAAAAGAAGATCAGCTGCTTTCTCAGCGCTATGCCTGCGCCGATCATCCGGAACTTGCACTGCCAGAACTAGAACCACGAATATTCAGTTTTAACGCGCCACAAGGCGCTTGCCCTACTTGTACGGGGCTTGGATCTCGGCTAGAGGTTGACCCAGAGTTGGTAATTCCAAATGGTAACCTTACTATTGCAGAAGGTGCGATTAGACCATTTAACCGCGTGAACTCAGACGCATGGTATATGAAGAAGATGCAGGCAGTTGCCGATGATTCTGGATTTAGCTTGAGCGTACCAACTGCTCAACTGACTGAAGACCAGTTACAGAAAATTTTGTATGGAACTGGTACGAAAAAGTACACCATTCAACTTGGCACTGGCCGCGAGTTCGATACGACTTACGAGGGTGTAATACCTAATCTTGAACGGCGTCACAAGGAAACCGATAGTGATTTTATGCGCAGAGACATTGAACGCTTTATGCGTGAACGGCCCTGCCATACCTGCAAGGGTGCCCGGCTTAAGCCAGAGGTACTTGCGGTTACTGTTCATGATTTTTCTATCAAAGACGTTACTGATTTGTCTGTCAGCGATGCACTCGCACTATTCACCGACACTAAATTTTCTGAGAAGGAACTATTTATTGTCAGTCAGGTTTGCAAAGAGATTACGGCACGACTGAGCTTTTTAAATAACGTCGGGCTTAATTACCTTAACTTAAGTCGATCTGCCGCTACACTTTCTGGTGGCGAGGCTCAGCGTATCCGGCTAGCTACGCAGATAGGCTCAGGACTTATGGGTGTGTTATACGTACTCGACGAGCCTTCAATAGGCCTTCACCAACGAGACAATGATAGGTTAATTAGAACTCTGCAGCATCTTCGGGACCTTGGAAATTCAGTTATTGTGGTTGAACATGATGAAGATACTATTCGTCATGCCGACTGGCTGATAGACATTGGTCCAGGAGCTGGCGTGCATGGTGGCGAAATTGTTGCAGCGGGGACACCAGAAGAGGTTGCAAAGAATCCTGATAGCGTAACAGGACGGTACTTAAGTGGTGCGGAATCTATTGAGACGCCAAAAAAGCGTCGGCAGGGTAGTGGCAAAGAGCTCGTCATTCTGGGTGCGGCAGAGAACAATCTGAAAGACGTTGATGCAACTATTCCACTCGGGAAGATGGTGGTTGTTAGTGGTGTTTCAGGATCAGGTAAATCGAGTCTTATTAATGATATCTTAGCAAAAGAACTTCAAGCACGGTTACACAGAGCGCACTTAGTGCCAGGAAAGCACAAAGAAGTACTCGGTATAGAGCACCTCGATAAAGCAATAATAATTGATCAATCAGCAATTGGGCGCACACCTCGTTCTAACCCCGCAACCTATACCGGAGTATTCACTCCAATTCGTGAGTTGTTCGCAAACACACCAGAAGCAAATATTCGTGGCTATAAAGCCGGCCGCTTCAGTTTTAACGTTAAGGGTGGACGATGCGAGAACTGTCAGGGTGACGGAATAATTAAGATAGAAATGCACTTTCTACCGAATGTCTACGTTTCATGTGAGGTCTGTAAAGGCAAGCGCTATAACCGTGAGGCGCTCGATATAACCTATAAGGGCAAAAATATTGCAGATGTGCTGGCTATGACGATTGAGCAGGCAGTTGAGTTTTTTGAGAATCTACCGACAATAGCCCGTAAGCTTCAGACACTTAATGAAGTCGGCCTTGGCTACATTCAACTTGGTCAACCAGCCACGACACTGTCTGGCGGCGAAGCACAGCGTATTAAACTCGCGGCAGAACTCTCAAGGCGGCCAACCGGCAGAACCTTATATATTCTTGATGAGCCAACAACCGGACTTCATGCGGCTGATGTAAAGCGACTACTCAGCGTATTAAATGCGCTTGTAGATACGGGGAATTCAATGGTAATTATTGAACATAACCTAGACGTTATTAAATCCGCGGATCATCTTATAGATATGGGCCCTGAAGGTGGCGAAAATGGTGGATTCGTTATTGCAAAGGGAACACCCGAGCAGGTTGCAAAAATTGCGAAGTCATATACCGGAACGTATCTGAAGAAACTACTTTAGTTTAAGGTCAGGTTCTTCTTGGTTGGGGTGATTTATTTTGCGATTTTTTCGCAACCGAGAGTATACAAACATTACAGCTGCTATAACGGTAGCCGCAATAACAATATACTGTAATACCGAGACGTACTTACTGACTACATCCCAACGTTCACCAAGTAGAAATCCGGCCACAATTAGCACACTGTTCCAGATTAGACTTCCTGTCGTGGTGTAGATAACGAACTGAGTAATTGGCATGCGCTCTACGCCGGCCGGTATGGATATAAGACTTCGAAAGATTGGTACCATTCTCCCCCAAAAAACAGTCTGGGTCTCATGTTTTTTGAACCATGCTTCAGTTCTGTCAAAATCGGACACTTTTACAAGCGGAATTTTAATAACGATTGTTCGCAGTTTGTCTCTGCCGAGAATTGCACCGAGGGCATACAGAGCTAGCGCACCAACCAATGATCCAAAAGTAGTCCAAATAATCACTTCAATTAAACCAAGCTCTCCTCGACTAGCGGTGAAGCCTGCTAGCGGTAAAATAACTTCACTGGGGAGTGGTGGAAACAGATTTTCGGCTGCAATAAGTAGAGCCGCACCAGGTCCACCGAGTGTTTCAATTACTGAAACTGACCACTGAGCAATACGTTCTGAAAGTGATTGTGCTGCGGGGTTCTGCATGGCTAACTGAGATAATATAGAAATCACTTTGCTAGTTTAGCATATACTCGCTACACGTATAAGCGAACTTCTGTTATACTATTACTACTGTAAATTATCGAAACACGGAGAAACAATGAGTCAGGATGTCCAAATACAAGCCGAAGTACGTGACGGTACTGGTAAAAATGCCGTTGCCGCACTGAGAAGTGAAGGCAAAGTTCCCGCAGTAGTTCAAGAACACGGTCAAGATTCAATTAACATAGTCGTAGATGGTCGTGAAATACTAAA
>JBGSPG010000090.1:0-8715 GCA_041738725.1 Saccharimonadales bacterium (SeqCode) | reverse complement strand
CAAGTTCACAAACCCCGCCTCACTAACAAGTGATCCGGCCGCCAGTAACATCACTACAAAAAAAGCTCGCGTCACCTGGACAACCGACCGAGCAAGTGACTCTAAGGTAGCTATTGGCACAAAAAGCGGGCAATATAGCCCTTCGGAAGTTGGAAGCTCAGATCAAGTAACCTCACATATACTCGACCTCGATAACCTGAGCGCAGGCACTACCTACTACTACGTCGTGAAGTGGACCGATCAAGACGGTAATACTGGCACCAGCCAAGAGTTTACCTTTACAACTAACCCAGCGCCGCTATTTAAAGAGGTTGAGACTACTAAAGTAGGACTTAGCACCGCAATTGTAGGCTTTACGACCAAGGGCGCAACCCGTATAAGTCTATTTTATGGCACCAGCGAATCTTTCGGCGGTATTCAGAGCATTAATACCTCAGCCGCAGAATCACGCTACAGCATAGAAATGACCGGGCTGACAGACGGTACGAAGTATTTTTATGCACTATCCGCTTTTGATAGTGAAAATAACGAATACAGAAGTGACATAGCCTCGTTCACAACTCCCCCACGACCGCGTATTAATAATCTGAGGTTCCAACCAGTTGCTGGCGAGCCTACCAGTACACAGGAGATAACCTGGGCCACAAACGTACCTTCAACCTCTACAATTACATATGGCATCGTTGGATCAAGCGGCATCGACGTTCAAGACTCACAACTAAAAACAGACCACAAAATAGTCATTCGAGGACTCCAGGATGACAGTAGATACTTTATTGTCGCTCAAAGCCGAGACGCTGATGGCAACTTAGCAGTCTCAGACAGGCAAGAATTTAAAACCGCACTTGATACTCGCCCGCCAACAGTCAGTGAGATATCTATTGAACAATCAATTAGAGGCACCGGCGCTGAAGCACGGGGCCAGATCATTGTATCTTGGAAGACTGATGAGCCTGCATCTAGTCAGGTAGGCTACGCTGAGGGGTCAGACGCTGCCGTATTTAACAATAGGTCGACCGAAGACACGCAGCTGACTACAGAACATATTGTGGTTATCTCAGATCTACCAACCTCACGGGTATATAGCATTCAGCCAATTTCACGGGACAAAGCGGGTAACGCAGGTACAGGTACACCAGAGTCCGCCATTATTGCGAGGGCGAGCGAAAGCGTACTAACGGTAATATTCAATACGCTTCAGAAAGTGTTCGGGTTGTAGCTATGGACTCTAACAATAAAAGCATAGTCTCACTCAAAAATGTTGACCAGTCTTTTCAAGTCGGTGAAGAAAAAATCGACGTACTACATGGTATTAGCTTTGATCTTCAGCCAAATACCTTCAATATAATTTATGGTCCATCTGGCTCTGGTAAATCAACCCTGCTTAATATTCTTTCAGGGCTGCACGGACCTAGCAACGGATCAGTTATTTTTGGGGGTAGTCATTTGTATGAACTAAGCCCGAATGAACTTGCGGCTTTTAGGGCCAATCAAATTGGAATTGTGTACCAGCAAAATTACTGGGTCAAGAGCCTTTCTGTACTCGAGAATGTTTCAATTCCAATGTACTTTTTAGGATATTCTCGTGCAAATGCCACTAAAATTGCCATGCAGACACTAGAACAAGTTGGAATGAGTGCCTACGCCAAAAAAAGCCCATCTATGCTATCTGGCGGTGAGCAGCAGCGTATAGCAATGGCCCGGGCCCTTGTGAACAACCCGCTGTTCATTATTGCCGACGAGCCGACCGGAAGCTTGGACAGTAAAAATGGTGATATGATTATGAACCTACTTCAAGAATGCCAAACCACCCTCAAGCGTACGATTATTCTCGTAACGCACAACATGGAATATCTACCACTTGCCGACAAGCTACTTCACATACAAGATGGGCGCGTAGAAGAACAGCGCGATGGAAGCATCAAAGCCACTACAGACGAACTGCTTAGTCAGATGAAAGAACGTATCGACAGATTAGCAAAATCAAAACATCCTGGAGCACCACGTGTTAAAAAAATCCAATAGCCCAAGTCTGCCGACCAAGCCAGAACCTCAGGCTATGCCTACTATTCATCGTCTAGCTACCCCGGTTGCAGCTACCCCTACCAGAAAAAAATTCCGTGCAATTCAGCTTCGTATCGTTTTCTACATGGCAGTTAGAAACATAACCTCAAAAAAACTACGGTCGTTCTTAACAGTTTTTGGTGTGGTTATCGGAATTGGATCAATCTTCTTCTTGCTTTCATTCGGTATAGGTATTCAAGAACTTGTAACTAAGCAGGTCATCGGCGATAAATCACTTAAGGCACTTGAGGTCAGCTCGCCAAACTCACGCATTCTACAGCTCGATGATGCCGCAATTAACCGTATAAGTAGCTACCCCAATGTCGACAAGGTCGGCCTACAGTATTCATTCCCTGGTAGTTTAATACTTAACGGTGGTGAAGTTGATGCGGTGGTATATGGTATTAATCAGGATTACCAGTCAACAACTAGTTTTACGGTCAAAAAAGGGAGACTACTCAGGCCTGATGATACCAGGAGTCTAGTGGTAAACATTTCTGCGCTCAAAGCGATTGGTATTGAAAACGTTGATGAGGCCATTAACAAGCAGGTGAAGCTGACTATCCCATTTCAAAAAGTACAGGCTAACAAATCCGAGATATCTGACGTCTTTACAATTGTCGGTGTAATTGAGTCTGGCGCGGGAAGCGAGATATTCACCATCGACAGTATATTCACGTCTTCCGGAGTGCCTAATTACCAACAGGTGAAGGTTATTGCAAAGGGAACAAAAAGTATACCGGATCTCCGTAAGCAGATAGAAAGTAACGGGTTCCAGACCACCTCGCTGGTTGATACTCTTGATGAAATCAATAAAATATTCAAATTCTTCAACGTTATTTTAGTAAGCTTTGGTTCAATCGGTATGATCGTTGCTGTGCTCGGTATGTTTAACACCTTAACTATATCTTTACTTGAAAGAACTAAAGAAATCGGATTAATGATGGCGCTTGGTGGTAGGCGGTCTGATATGCGCAAACTGTTTATTTTTGAAGCGCTCTTACTATCATTTTCAGGTGCCGTGATTGGTGTAGTACTTGCGATAATCGGCGGTACTGCTGTTAATACCTACTTGAACTCTGGTGCTCGTGGCCGAGGTGTCACAACAGACTTTAGTGTATTTGCGTATCCCGCCTGGGCAATTGCAGCTATTGTTGGCTTCACGGTATTTGTTGGACTGCTCGTAGTATACTTCCCTGCTCGACGTGCAGAAAAGATTAACCCGATTGATGCGCTACGCCGAGAATAGTCTCGACTAGGATTCAATTGCTTTAATACGGGTTTTGAAGGCCACTGCCGCACCGTCAAAACCAAGTACTGAAAGTGCTGCTACGAGCATGTATAGTTGGTCTACATCTTTTTGGGCAACCCTTGGACTCTGTTCAACATCTTGAAACTTTACCTCTATGGCATCCATAAGCCACTTTTCATTGGCTGCGGTTACTTTAACCTGAGGGGCGGTTGGGGCTCCGTCTGATTTTTGCTTAATAACTTCGAGCGAACGGGCGCTGTGGTCTCGTTTGCTGAGGTGTCCACGCGTGATGAGGTTATTAATATGCACTGCAACCGTTGCAACAGAGGTGTATTCGCAGCCATGCATGATCTCTCTATAACTTGGGCCGTAGCCATGTTCGGCTATAAACGATTCTACAAATACCAGTAGCTCTTGCTGCTTTTTAGTCGGTCGAACGCTCATGACACATTCTTTCGTAGTTTGCGTTTACCTTTTTTGCGTGATGGATGATGCGCAAATACCCAGTACTTGTACCATACAAAATTCCAAATTGTGAAGAAGGCCGCGCTGACAAACTGTCCAAGATACGGGCTTATGCCCATCTCTTTAAGTGAAGCAACTATTAGATAGTCAATTCCGAAGTTAACAATAGTGATTCCAATGTAGCGCGTTGTACGCCGGCGATCATACGGGACCCGCGCTTTTCCTTTTTTAAATACCCACTGGTCTTCAAGTACGTAGTTAACAAGTAGCCCAATAATGTTGGCCAGCTGCTTGGCAGCGAACAGCGGGAGATTCAAGACTGAATCGAAGAAGGCGAAGGCAATGTACCCGCTCCAAAAGAACGCGCCACCAGCAACCAAATATTCAACCAACTGTTTCTGTATGCTTTTTGTTCTTTTAGCCATAACAACTATAGTATACGTTATACTGAGTAGTATCAAATGAGTCATCTAAAAGTTAGAAAAGCAGTCATCGCAGCAGCCGGGTTTGGTACCCGGTTTCTACCACAGACTAAGGCAATGCCGAAAGAAATGCTGCCGATTATTAACAAGCCAGTCATTCAATATATTGTTGAGCAGCTTGTTGAAGCAGGCATCGAAGATATTATTATTGTTACGGGCTACCATAAACGCAGCATTGAAGATCATTTTGATACTGTGAGCGCAGATCTTAAAGAGAACCTTCTAGCTGGAAATAAAACTGAAATACTTGCAGAAGTCGAAGCAATCCCAAATATGGCAAACTTCGCCTATATTCGTCAGAAAGGTATGTACGGAAGCACTACACCAATACTAAACGCCTCACACCTTCTTGGAGATGAGCCGTTTATATACACTTTCGCGGACGACCTGTTTGTGGGGAAGAAAAACCGTTACACGCAGATGATTGATTTGTATGAAGAATTTAATAGTCCAATTCTTCCTTGTATTACAGTAGAAGACGATGCCGACTACAAACGATACGGCATTGTAGCTGGCGATGCAGTACGCGGCGGTGTAGTAAAAGCATCTCGAATACTTGAGAAACCCGGCAAAGAAGCGGCGCCTACAAATCTTGCAAGCGTTGGTGGGTATCTCTTAACTCCTGAGGTACTCGAATATGCCCGCGGAGCCCAATCAAGCGTGCCTGCTGGAGATGAATTTTACCTTACTACATACGTGCTGCAAAAAATGATGGACGAAGGCAAGGCAATTTATGGTTGTGCGCTCGAACATGACAATTATTATGATACCGGCAACACACTCGGCTACCTCAAAACAGTAATCGACGTAGCCTTAAAAGACCCTAGCCTCAGCGAAGAACTAAAGCAGTACATACGCAAGCTGCTCTAGCAGCAAGCGTAGGGAATAGGGATTAGGTACTGGGTACTAGGGCAAACAAGACCGGGGTATGAGGAATGGTCCCATGAAGCCGTCATCCCGTGCCCCGACACGGGATCTAGTGATAATAATCAACTTCCCGCCGCAACTACGTAAAAACCCGAAACGGAGGCACTGCTCATATCCCTGCTGCCGAGGACGTGTTTGATCCGCCAGCTGGCGGAGAGTCCCGCAGGCTACAGAGAGATGAGTAGTGCTGTAGTATCGAGTATTTTACATCTAGTTGCTGTTTTGTCTCGTCCGCCGCGGCGGACGAGGGAGGAAGAAAGTAGAATATTTGAAATACAGTCGACTGGATCCCGGATCACGTCCGGGACGACGAAGCTGGTATTGTGGCCAGAATAACGCCCGCTATGCCCCACCAAATATAGGCAAGCGTATCATCAGCCCAAACGTGGAGCAGTAGATTTGCTACGCTAATACCAATAAGTGTTACGAACATTATTAGTGCCATACTCTCTAACCGCCGTCGATATAATTCTAATCCAACCAGTACGCTGATTCCCGCAAATAATAGCAGTCCGAGTAACCCAACCTCTTGCCCAACCTGCAAATAGTAATTTTCTGCCAGTCGTGCACCGTCTTCATCATAAAAAGATGCCGGGCCAGCACAACCTGGGGCACATCCCATTAGTGGCCGCTCAGCAATATCACTCACTGCCTGCTTTAAAGAGTCTATATGCCCCTGGTTAGAGGTCTCTTCTGGCCCGATTTTTGGGTTATCGTGCAAGATTACGTTTTGAACAAATGGGGTGTTTCTATACTCGTAGATACCTCCGCCAACAAGCACCATGCCAGCAAGCCCGATGCTGAGCAGGGCAAGCTTGAGGGAGCGCGAAACACTCATAAAAATATATAGTCCAAGTGCAGCTATGAATCCGAGCCACGCTGAACGTGAATGACTGTAATAGAGCACCGCTAGTAAAGCTACGAACGATGAAACTACCAAACCTAGACGCACCAAATCAGGTGTTAAGTGCTTTTTGCGATACTTTCGCAAATATTCCCAGATCATCCAAAACAGTACTATACCGGGCAAAATTAGGTAAGCACCGAGTGGATTTGGGCCGCGAAGCGTACTCATCGCCCTGAGTTGATTCAACTGCTGGTCTATCGTGTTATACGGTGCAATGGTAACATTCGCCTTATAACCAAACCACGAAAGAAGGTCGTACGGAAGCACAAACATCTGAAGTAATCCAAACAGCACTACCCCACCAGCTGGAATTAGTAGAATATATAATAACTCTCGCCTACTTGGCTTAAGATAGTACCCTACAATCTCAGATACAAGCAGGAAACTGACAATACGTAGGTTAATTGCCAGGCCAAACACCAACGCATTCATCTGATTACCAACCACGAGTGCAACCACTACATGCAATACTCCGTAGATAACTATCAGCCGTGTTACCCAAGACCGCCACAGTATATGAAGTAACTCCCTATCAACAAAACACTGTACGAAACCAAGCACGACGAGCACTGCAAGTAGTACTTCTTTCCAGGCCTTCCATATCCAAAGTGGCCCAATAGTTGTGCCTCCCCAGGTAGAAATGAAGGCGTGGAATGGTAAAAGTAACATTATAATTATCCAGCCGACAGTCATAGTCTGTACCACTACATTTACCTTCTTAAACTGAGTATATAAATTCTTCACTACAGTAATGATACAATATATACAGCAATAAAAACTGCATTTCTGGTTTTTTATAACCACAAGGAGATATCCGTGCCCGTAAAATCAGTTCGACTCTATACCCTCGCTCTCATCATCAGTGACATCCTCGCCGTACTAGCCGCATTCACCATCGCCTACGTACTCCGCGTACAGCTCGATGCCCGCCCGCTTATTAGTAGTATTAGTGCCGTAGATTACTTCCAGATTTTTGTAACCCTCATTCCCTTTTGGTTACTTACCTTCGTAGCACTCGATCTGTACACTCCGCGTGTCTACCAAAAAAGGTTGACTGAAATTGGTAAACTCATTATCGGATCATTCCTTGGCATACTACTCGTAATTGGCTTCGCCTTTGTCTCGGGCGTAACTGTCTTCCCTGCTCGGCTCGTGGCAGTCTATGCGGCATTCCTTGTATTAGTGCTGCTCATAATCGGTCGTGAAGTGCTACGTCAAGCAAGAAACATTGCATTCAGATACGGCAGAGGCATCCAGCGCGTTATGATAATTGGAAGCGGCTCGGTTGCAAGCGATATCATCCAAAACATAAAAGATACCGCAGGCTCTGGCTATAACATAGTGGCAATTTGTGGAACTGGCGCAGCGCTCAGCTCTGCCAGAAAGTTTACCAACCTAGAAAATGCACTCGGCAGCCTTAAGGATCTCGATATCGACACAATCATTCAAACAGAACTATACGAAGAAAGCAGCAAAAACCAGCAGGTATTTGAATCTGCACTTATAAACCATATTGGTTACAGCTTCATCCCTGGTGAGGTAGAATTCTATTCAGGCAAAAATATTGTTGATGTACTAAACGGCTACCCAATAATCTCAGTGTCGCAGACACCACTACTCGGCTGGGGGGAGGTCGTCAAGCGGATCTTCGATATATTTGTAAGCTTCTTTATGATTATTGTGCTCAGCCCGGTTCTTATAGGTATCGCCGTGCTCCAAAAAGTCCTTAACCCAGGCAAAGTAATATATCCGCATGAGCGAGTTACTAAAAAGGGTCGTCATTTTAATGTATACAAATTCAGAAGTATGCGTCGTAAAAAGGGCTTTGAACACGCGCTCGCTAGTGACGAGTTCCGCGCCATGGGCCGCGAAGATCTTGCCGTAGAATATGAAAAAAACTATAAGGTAGAACACGACCCACGCGTTACGCCATTTGGCAACTTCCTCCGCAAAAGCTCGCTCGACGAACTTCCACAGCTATTCAATATTTTAAAGGGTGATCTCAGCTTAGTTGGCCCGCGCCCAATGATAGCCAGTGAAATTGATGCTAAGTATTCCAAGCAACACGGCGCCTCGCTACTCAGTGTCCGCAGCGGACTAACTGGTTTATGGCAAGTCTCTGGCAGAAGCGATATCACTGATGAACAACGGATTCAGCTAGATCTTTACTATGTGCAAAACTGGACATTCATAATGGATATAAAGATTCTCATTAAAACTCTTGTAGTGGTACTGAAGCGAGATGGAGCTAAGTAGGTGAAGCAGCCACAACCTAAGGTTGCGATTGTACACGACTGGCTAACCAATATGGGCGGTGCCGAACCGCTCGTTTTAGAGCTCCATACATTATACCCAGATGCACCTATTTATACTTCGGTGTATGACAAAAATAAGATGACTGCATTTGCTGGCTGTGATGTTCGCACCACCTATTTGCAGAGGCTCATTCCGAGATTTTTGCGCTACAAACACATTCTTTGGCCAGTACTGCGCGCACATGCGTTTCGAAGGCTCGATATGTCTGAGTATGACCTTATAGTTTCTAGTTCTACCGCGGAAGCTAAGGCGGTAAAAAAACGACCTGATGCCACACATATTTGCTACTGCAATACACCAAC
>JBGSPG010000072.1:0-6706 GCA_041738725.1 Saccharimonadales bacterium (SeqCode) | reverse complement strand
GTTATAACTTAAAGATTGTTGATACAGACGGCGGTAGTGGTGCTACTCATAGTCAACCACGAAGTGACGATTCTGGGTATAGTAACGATGACACAGCGTATTCTGATAGTTCAACTCAAGATGATTCTGCAACAGCAGACGATTCTGGTTCAGAATTTGAAGATACTACCGCAGTAGAACAGCCAGCTGACAACCCTGTGGAAGAAGTTGAAGTAGAAACTGTGGAAAACGAAGAGTCAGATTACGCAAAAAAGACTCGAAATGAGCTTGCGGACTTAGACGATCTCGATATATAATAATAAGCAGTTCAGGTAAATAAGAACTGCGAGCATCCACCGTCACAATAGTTATGGTGGATAGACAAAAATAAAAAAGCTTGGTTGCGAGACTGAGAAATCAGAGAGCTTTATATGTGTTAAAAAGACCCTATAATAGGGGTCTTTTTAGTTACAATACTTTTCGTCCTTTTGGACTCATCAGAATAGACACGCATCTATTAAAGTGTTTAGGGAGAATACTATGGGCTTTGTGCCGAGTGGTTCTGTCATACCTGACAGGTTCTTTACCACTCGGCACACCGCTGGGCGTCGAATTACAGCAACCTCACGCCGTTGAGCGAGATGCTGGTCACCGGACTGGTGACCAGGTGTCTCCCGCTCGGAGTCGTGCAGTTGCCGAACCACATGCCCTCACGGAGCCAGATCTCAGCCGGTGGCTGCGGATCGTTGCCCTGTACGTACAGGCCTTCCACAAGCTGCTTCGCAGCTCCGTTGGTTTCGACCATGATGCCGCTCAGGTGCTTGCCACCTTCGTTCGCGGGCTTCTCGTGGACCACAAGGTTCCAGACAGCACCCGATTCGGTGGTGACCGTGATCACGTCACCCGGACGCGCGATCCACAGCCTGAAGCCCTCGATCTTGTGGGTCAGCGGATCGGGGGTGGGGTCAACTCGGCGTCGTCGCAAGGACTCTGCCAGGGGCAGCGCCTCGAGCAGTGCCCTCTCGGGCGGGTAGTTGGTGGATACGGATGGGGTGGCGGTTGCCATGTATTCTCCCGAATTGTTGGTGCGTACTTATATTTCCGCACACATGTACTACCCCATTCTGGGGTTGTACACATATTAGCATATATTGTAAAAAATGTCAATACCATGTATACTACATAACAGATATGAAGATACAGATTATAACGTTATTTCCGGAGATGTTTGAAGGTGTATTCGGTGCATCTATGCTCTGGAAGGCAGCTAAAGACGGGGTGGTGGAGTATTCTTTTGTTAATCTGCGTGATTATGGGCTTGGGCGTCGTAAAACGGTGGATGATACCCCTTATGGAGGTGGTGATGGCATGCTCCTGATGATTGAGCCACTTATGAATGCGGTTGAAGCTGCAAAAGCGAATGATCCGACTGCAAAAGTACTACTCATGACACCTCGTGGTAACACCTGGAAGCAATCTAAGGCGAAGAGCTACGCAGATACAAAACAGGGCCTCATCATCATCTGCGGCCGTTATGAAGGCTATGATGAGCGGATAGTCACTGTTGTAGATGAGCAAATATGTATAGGTAATTACGTCCTGACTGGTGGTGAGATACCGGCGATGATAGTAACGGACAGTATTGTACGGCTGCTACCAGGGGTACTTGGTGGTGAAAACTCAGCAGAAATTGAGAGTTTTGTAGCTGATGACGTTGCTATCGAGGCACCGCACTATACCCGCCCTGCAGACTATAAGGGCATGAAGGTACCGGAGATACTGTTAAGTGGTAATCATGCTGAAATCGCCAAGTGGCGTGAGCATAAAATGGCATAAAACAAAACAAACTGGTATAATACATATTATGACCGATGCCGAACAATACTCTACCGCTGAAAAAGTGAACCTATCTGAGATGTTTCATGAGGTATCTGTTCGGCTCGGGGAATATTATGAGTGTTCTCAAGATTTGGATAGGTTACAACCTATAATTGTAGATGACGATGAATCAAGAGGGTTCCCCGTATGTCTTGGAGGACGCATTGAACTAAATCCTCTATCTGTTGAAGTAGTTCATTCTCAATTGGTTACGGAATTAGGCATTGATTCGGCTAGCTATAATACCGCCCGGCGCATGTATGTTGGTATGGGGCTAGCTGCAGTTGTCGCTAGTTCACAGATTAGTAGGTACGCGGCTGAGGGCAAACATCAACGCTACGCTGATGAGCTACGAGAATTCTTTGCCAGTCACACTGCTGTCGACAGGGCATTTTCTGAAATATTTCCTGAAGATGAACTCAGAGACCGTAGTTACATGACTAATATAATGAGTGATAAGCAAGCTACAGCAGTGAATGGTTTGCGCCTACGACTGAGACTACTACTTGGTGCTTACGCTGAATCTGAAGATTATCATTCACTTCCAACCGTAACAAATTTGACAGATTCCGCTCGAGGACTTATTCGTAGAAGGTATGACCTAGATGGCGGAGTTTATACTGACGTGAGTGTAGTTGGTTTATGTCTTTCGGCAGGTATAGGCGACCAAATGTTCTTCAGAACGTTACCAGATTGGGTGATCGCTATGGCAGCACCGATGACGGAAACTGAGCTACTCGGTATTCAATCAGAGGCCTGGCGTCAGCAGTGAACAAAACAGCCCGCCGAGGCGGACTGTTTAATAATAATGAGTTGTTGTGGTGTTTAAGCTCGACCACAGGAAGAAAGTTTTTGTTTTAAACGTTTTTGTTTTCCTATGAGCTTGCATCAATAGTATCAGGGGCATAAGCGGTTTGTAAAGAGTTTTTTGCTTTTTTTCAAAAAAAGTATGAAGTACGCTATGCGTGGTGTATGCGCTTGTGTTTATGGCGCTATACCGCTTCAATTGTTCCGCATGCGAGGCGAGGGCCACCACTAATGCCAGAACCAGTTTCACCTGGCTCGTACGGGTCTATATTGGCATGAATCATTATAGATGTGCCTTCTGGAGCTGAATCTGTAGACAAGATTGAAACTGGTCCATCGCTGAGTGTTATACGGGTGGTAATAGCCTCTAATACGCCAGAGCCTTCACTATCAATTGTAATCATAGGCAGATCACCAGCGTGGTAGCCGTGGTTTGCATCGGGGTCAGTGTTACCATTTGAACCAGGGTCAAAGTGACCGCCAGCGCACTTAAAATCATCACAATCACAGGCGGCCTTCTCGTGTATATGTACTGCATGCTTTCCTGGTATAAGTACGTTTGGATCACCGGTTAGTTCAACTCGCACATGTACATACTTCCATCCGTCAACATCATATTCGGTAAATGTAGCGTCGCCATGTACCTTGCCGTGTCCATTCATGGTTGCTTTGGCTCGCTTCGACACTTGTTTTTGATCTGATTGTAAATTAACCTTCATGTATCACTCCTTTTAATACTCCTAGTATCTCATACAGTGAGTGCACTATGATGACTTAATCGCGACTATTTAGCAGTATAGAAGGTATCAATGGCAGATTTTGCGATGCCCTGAATCAGTGCGATTCTACTAGTGTAGATTGAGCCATTAGTTGCACCGCCCTTTGTGTATATAACAAGAATAAGTGGTCGATTTTTGTACTCGATAATTGCGCTATCATGCAGGCGGTCTTCGAGTTGACCGTATTTATGGTAGAGCGTTGCATCCACAGGAGTGACGACAGGAATCATATCTTCATTATTTGTATTTTGCATATAGCTGAGCATAAGTTTTGTATGTTCGTCGTTCACGAGCTCACGCTTATATATCTTTTGTAGTAATAGTGCTTGGTCAGAGGGACTCATGAGGTTGTTAGTATACTTGTAAGAATTTATGCCATTATCCTTTGCGTACTGTGTCAGCGCGCTATAGCCAACTGCAGTATTTAGCGTAGCCCACGATTCATTATTACTACGGTTGAGCATTAATCTGAGGTGTTCCTGTGCAGTACGACCAGCAAATTTGGTCTGCAATGTGTATGTACCTTTTTCAACTTGCTCTAAAAATGCTGCAGCAGTTAGTACTTTGGTAGTACTAGCTCCGGCAAAAGGTTCTTGATACCCATAATCTACTTTTGTATTTGTCTTACTATCAATTAAAGAAACGCCAATATTTAAATCTGGGTTAGCGGTGATTGCGGCATTCACACTTGCTTCTATTTCTGACCATGCGGTAGCGGGTATTGGTACGGCAGTTACTTTTTTTACAGGAGCTTTTACTACTTTCGTTTCAGTTTTAGTTTCGGCACTTGTATCCGCCCGGGTTAGCCGTGAGTAGGCAAATATTAGCAGTATGAATAGAACGCTTAGGGTGATGATCCGTCTGAGCCATCGTCTACGCGGCTTCCGTGGTGTAGGCTGACGACGTGATACTGGCTGATAATTGCGATATCTATCTATCATATTCCTCCATACTATAACAGAGAACAGGTGTCGTGTGGTTCTACTGCTATACTAGAAGTAAATGCGGAGTATAAATGAAAAGTGTGCGGTAATTGGGGTCTCTAACACTCGTGATTTTGATGTAGCCCGACTTGTGTACCTCGGGTTATGGTCTTTGCAGCATCGTGGTCAAGATAGTTCTGGAATCGCATCGTATGACGGAGTTAAACTCCACGTTCATAAAAAACATGGATTGGTCAGTAATGTCTATAACGAAGATGCCCTGGCGGGGCTTAAGGGGCAAGTGGCAATTGGCCATAATCGTTATTCTACATCTGGCGGAAAAGATGAATCCCATAATCAGCCGTATACAAATGAGCCGCTACAGTTCGCGTTTGCTCACAATGGCAATTTACCGTTTGTGGTAGAACTTCAGAAGTATCTTGATGCCAAAGATATACCTCATGAAGGCTATAACGATACGGGCTTAATGCACCTCGCCCTCAGTAACGAACTCAAACAGACTGGTTCAATTGAAGTATCGGTAAAAAACTGCTGGTCGCTATTCACAGGCGCATTTAGTTGCATTGGATTATATATCGATACGCTGTTTGCCTTCAGGGACGAGCACGGTATTCGGCCACTCGCTCTGGGTAAAACAACACATGGCTACATTGTAGCCTCGGAAACCGTCGCACTCGATATTATAGGAGCAGACTTTATTCGTGACATCTTACCAGGTGAATTAGTCAGTATTACTGGTGATACGATCGAATCATACATAATCAAATCAGGATCTGAAAAAGTAGATGCTTTTGAATTTGTCTATCTTGCACGACCAGATAGCCGTATTGCCGGCAGGAGCGTCTACATGGCACGGTATCAGGCAGGTAAGGCCTTAGCTGTGTCTGATGAAGTATCTGCAGACGTGGTGATAGCAACACCAGATTCCGGTATTTCCGCTGCAACTGGCTATTCACATCAGTCTGGTATACCACTCGAGTTTGGGTTACTGAAAAATAGATATATCGGGCGAACGTTCATTGAACCAGAAAAAATACGAAAAAACAGTGTAGAACTAAAATTTAATGTCATTGTTGAAAGCGTGGCAGGTAAGCGTGTGGTACTCGTCGACGATTCACTCGTAAGAGGTAACACACTCAAGTATGTCATTGGGTTACTCAAAAGTTACGGGGCTACAGAGGTTCATGTTCGAATCGCCTCGCCACCAGTTAAATACCCAGATTTTTACGGTATCGACACGCCGAAAGACAATGACTTGATAGCCAGCGAATACTCAACCGAAGAGATTGCAAAAATAATTAGAGCTGATAGCTTGGAGTATCTACCACTTGGTGACTTTGTTAAAAGTACGGGTTTGCCAAGATCACAGTTGAATCTTTCAAGTTTTAACGGCGTCTACCCGATACCGGTACCAGGCCGCTGATAACTTAGGCGTTATTTTTTGCTGGTGGTCGAGTTTGTGTACGTTCAAGTTTTGCTTGACGATCTTTTTCGTCTCCCCTGATCACATCAATCTTTGATTGAATGTATTCTATCAAAGATGAAATTCCCCAGCCGAAGAGCAGATACATAATCATTGCGAATAATGCCGCTACATCCAGGTAGCCCGTTTGGCCAACTGATTTAGGTGGGAAGATACCGCGGAACGGAGCTAAGTAGTCTGCAGAGGTGTTATAGATAAACTCAACAAAACCTGACGTAGGGTTGGCTGATGCTGCAAGTAAAAATATTCGCAGGCCTAGCACGACAATTCCAAAAATAACCCAGGCGTAAATAAAGTAGACAATAACCTTACTGATTTTTAAGTAACTGGGCACTTCAATTGGCTGTGTGAGCTTAGAGTTTGATGTTTGATCCATAGTATCTCCTTTTATTATTATCAGTATTGTAACACGTGATTGATTCCATTGATGTATATAAAAAGCTTGCAACCAGTAGTATAATAATAGGTAGTAAATAAGGAGACTACATGAGAGGACCGATAGACTATATTATTGTAGGGTTTGAGGGCAACACATTTAATGGCGAGATTCTACGTTCATTAACAGATGCAATTGATAGCGGTGTAATTGCACTTGTTGCATTATCGTTTATTTCTAAAGATGATTCAGGCCAAGTTACTGCGCTAGATGTCGCAAGCTTCGGTGATAGTTATATATCTGAATTCACTCAGAAGTATGCAACTGATTCTGATCTAGTTGATTCAGATGACATTGATGAAATGGCAGAGCTTTTAGAAAACAATACCGCGGCAGGGCTACTTGTTGTAGAACAGCTCTGGGCAAAGCCGCTAAAAAAGGCACTAATAGATGCCAACGA